>JAGGWF010000158.1 GCA_021157685.1 Planctomycetota bacterium
TGATAGCGTACTCAAGGCAGCATGTCAATATTCCTCTCAAGCAACACCTCAGGTTTGTCCGATAATAATCTTACTGACGAACATGAGGACGAAAGTTAACTTCTAAAAAAGAACCATTCTATATTCGACGCATTGCCAAACTTGAAAAACAAGTTGCCGGACTTATTGCCGTCAATGAAACCCTTGTCAAGAAAAACGCTGAACTGACCAAACGGGTGACCGAGTTGACTGATAAAGTCGCTAAACTTTCGAAGAATTCCTCTAACTCTTCCAAGCTGCCATCGTCGGATATTGTCAAACCTTCGAAAAAGAAGAAGTCCAATGGGTCTCGTAACAAAGGCGGTCAACCCGGACATCCAAAACATGAAAGAAAACCTTTTACGGCAGATGAAAGAGCCTCTTTGCCTTTACCCTGGGCCAATATGGAACACCCATCCTGTTCGCAGATCAAGAACCAGGGTAATGAACTTGCGTTTCTTGCCAAGATCCAAACAGCGTGAAATTCGCATAAAGAATGGACCCGGGATTGGGTGCAGGTCACCTTCGGTTTTTTTAATTTTTCGTACTTTAATCCGCCCGTTTTTCAGGTATAATGGCCATATTCCTTTGTGTTTTTGACACGCTATGAAAAAAGCTGAACTGCTGACAACTTGTTTCGGGCTGGGTAAGCTGCCGATTGCCCCGGGAACCTGGGGATCGCTGCCGCCAGTGGTGGTGTATATGGTGTTGGGATACCTGTATCCAGCGGCGATTGTGCCTGTAATGGTGTTTTTTATCATTGCCGGATCGTGGGCGTGCGTTCGATACGCTCCGGCGGTCATCGCCGCAACCGGCAAAAAAGACCCCGGCCTGATCGTCGCCGATGAAGTGACCGGACAGGCGGTTACAATGCTGATGATTGCGCTGTTGCCCCTGCTGGCCCCGGATAGTATCTGCAATACGGCAGTAATGGGTTTTCTGCTGTTTCGGCTGTTTGATATTTTCAAGCCGTGGCCGTGCAAGCGGTTGGAAAAATTGCCCGCCGGATGGGGCATATTGGCCGATGACCTGATGGCAGGGGTTTATGGCGGTGTTGTTGCATGGATTGTAGTCCGACATTGGCACTTATTTTCCCAACACTGCGGATAACATATTGAAGTAAAAGCAGTTATGAACCGACGATGTAGTGCCAACAAAAGCAAGTCGGCGCGAGCCGACCGATGGGGTTGTGAGAAATGTTGGCGTTGTAAAAAGAACCTTCGCGTTGTAATCGGGCGGCTCGCGCCGCTCCGCTTTTGTTATTATGGCAACAAACTATTCAATAGAAACATGCAAGCAGCTTGAGGCGGCCTTTGAACAGGCCCGTCTGCATCGACCCATGCGCGTGGGGCATTACGACGCCGGAACGGAGCTGGAATATGAGGTTACACCCGTTGAACTGGGCGAAAAAGTTCTAGTAAGCGTTTTGATCGATAAGTTTGTCGGCGGCGGGTTCGCCGGACAGGTGTATAAGGTCATCCTAACCCGATTGGAGGTCAACGGCGAAGTTCCCATAGAAGTTGGCAATTTGAAGGTCGGTAACAACTACGCCATGAAAATACTGATCCCACCGTCGAAGGGATCGCTGCTGTTCCGTAATTTTCTGTATGCGGTTGGTTTTCAGGCCCCGTTCCAGTTGCAGGTTAACCCCACCGCAACCCGTGCCGGCGCTTTGTGGCAAAAGTTCATCCGTGCCGCCGCTGGAGTTCGTTTTGGCGATGACAACTGTGTCAACGACATCCATGCGACCTTTGTGGATACAACGCTGGGAAGCTGCGGTGAGTTCAGCAGCTGGGTCGAGGGCCGCACCTGGCGGCTGGAAGTGGACGACCATCTGGACACACTCAAACGCTGGCGAAAGGGAAAACCTGTCGATGAAAGTACGCTCGGCTCGCCGGAGTTTTGCGGTAAATATATTTTTATGACCGAATTCGTCAAGCTGCTGCACGAATTAGGGGCACATGAGTTTGCCCGCCAGTATGAATGGACGACCTGCAAGAGCCAGCCAAACGCACTGAAACGCATCGAAACCAACGACGACCCGACCACGGGATTGATCGCAGTAGATTTTCGGGCCGGGCTGGCACTGCTGCCGTTTTTGCCGATGAGCCCGGGGGATTTCAAGCTCATCTGGCAGGGCCTTAAACGCGGTTCACTGGTGCAGTTTGACCGGGGCAATCTTGACACGCTCGAAAAACATCTGGCCGAACACCCCGAAATGTACGAATCGCTCAACGACAGCAAAGTCATGCTGGATGAACTCAAGCGATGCGAAACGGTCTATCGCAACTCAATCCCGGACATTACGCACAATGGCGTACGGCTGCTGCATGATGGGACACTGTGGAACGGGTTGTTTAACAGTGCCATCACCGGCTGGAAAACACGGAATCTGTTCGATGACGAAAAAGAGAGTACTTTCCGGAACTCAAAATTCAAAACGCTAATGTTCTTCCTGCTGGGACTGATTCCGATCCTCGGAAAAATAGGACGGCGAATCTGGACCAAGGCCGACTGGCGAAAGCACTATACCGCCCGGCTGACCTCATTTGACTACCTCAAGCGAGCTATTAAAGGACGCATCGCCGAAAAGCTCATCGGCTGGCATCGCGCCGGACGCGTGGACGCAGAAACGGCGATGGCGCTTTACAAGAATCCCGTGCGGTTTTTCCTGCATCTGCCGGTATCGATTATGCCTGCCGGATTGCACCGCTTTATGACCGATCCGAGTATTTTAAAGGACAAACTGCATTTTATCTTTGTGCGGCCGCTACAGCTATACTTCAATGCCCACCTTCGCGAACAATGGCTGCGGGATATGGTTACACAGGGCAAAAAGAAACACATCCTCAGCGATGAAGACGCGGCAACCATTCTTTCGCAGGCGAGCGAGCCATACATTCAAAAGTACCTCGTCAGCTTGGTGGTTCATCTGATGACGCTACCAGTGACGCAGGTTGTTTCGCTGATCGTTGCGGGCATTTTCTATTGGACGCACCCCGATATGCCGGAGGCAGAAAAGGGCGCCGCAGTCCTCGGTATTCTTGCCCTGTTCCAGGTCATTCCGGTCTCACCGGGTTCATTTTGCCGGGGGCTTTACACGACCCTTCTGGTGATTCGGGAACGCAATTTCAAAGATTATAATATTGCCCTGTTTTTGAGCTATTTCAAATATGTCGGCTACCTGGCATTTCCGATCCAGATGACTTATCGCTACCCGGCGATGGCACGATTTATGGCCGCACATTGGGCAACGGATGCAGTGCATATCGTACCGGTATTCGGAGAACGAGGGGCACTATTGGAGCATTGGGTCTTTTGCCTGTTCTATAACAAACCGCTGACCATTCGAGGACGAATGAAACGCATCAGTGAAGCCCGG
This sequence comes from Planctomycetota bacterium, assembly GCA_021157685.1. Classification (GTDB taxonomy): domain Bacteria; phylum Planctomycetota; class Phycisphaerae; order Sedimentisphaerales; family Anaerohalosphaeraceae; genus 4572-13. Next base: position 3,401 of record JAGGWF010000158.1, read on the forward strand.
GCCTCTTTGGCCACTCGGCTATGGCATATCCCACTAACCGTAATAGCAGGCGGGCGTATTTTCTTCGTAGCTCATTATAGTTATTTCGCACACACCGGTATCGCACCAACGCCGGAAAACAAATGGTACATTAAGCCGCTGTTTTGGCTGATTCTGTTGCTGCCGATGGCCGCTGGCTGGGTGACAACTCGTTTTGCAGGTGGACTGCCACGAGCAAAACGGATTGGGGCAGCAGCGGTCTGTGGATTTTTAATCGGGGTCGGCTACTCGATCCTTGTCACCACAAATTGGGACATCGAGCAGATGCAATGGCTGGTTCCAATGATCTGGCGGTCATTCGCGATGGCGATCTTCTGCACGGTTGGCGCTTTGATCACCGAAATCAGGATGTCAGAGAAGTCCCTGTAAATCAACATTTCAGCCGTCCACGCAAAAAAGAACCACCTATGAAGAGCTCAGAGTCAAGTAATATCTTCTCTGTGGCCCTAAAATTCTTGCTTTGAGGGCATCCCTTACTTCTATAGCCAGCTTCAGATTCAGTTTTTTTTTCTTTGAACAGCCTTTTTTTGTTTTTTTCGCTTTCATCAAGGCAACCTTGGAGGACATCAAAAACCTGATTATTTCAGGGGCAATCGTAAAAACGCTGCCAACCACCTATTGGGGACTTGCTGGAAATATGCAGTCCATGCAGATTATTGAGGCATAGCAAAAACAGCTGTGGTTCATTCACGAATAGGGGACTCCTGACTAAATGGGTCCAAGGTTCAAAACGGAACTCACAACCGATATATCTCCTCGACATCACAAGTATTACCTTTATAAAGCAAAACAATGGCTCTATTCAATTCGATAAGAAGACTAAACTTTCATCAAACGGGCTATTTGTTTTCCACATCGCCCACATCGTCGTCAGCATTTTTCGGGCGACGGCATGGCGGGCATTGCTGGTTATCATACCATCTTGTACCATCCTTTCATAAAACTCTTTGAAAGCATTGTTTTTTTGATTTATGGCACTCAGAGTTGCGCCTAATACGGCGTTTTTCAGCGTTCTGTTTACGGCCCATGGAAGTTTGAGCCGGGCGGGTTTTGGTTTACCTTTTTTATCTGTTCCGCTGGTGGTTCGTTGGAGCCCCACGCCACAATATTTCCATAATTTATTTTTCTTCTTGAATCGCCAGGGCGTATCAAGATAGGCAAACAGCGTTGTGGCTCGGATGAGTCCCACACCCGGTAATTGACCGAAAAATTGAATGATCTCGTATTTTTTGCCCAGCAAAGCAAGTTGGCGTTTTGCCAGTTTAACCTGTCGAGCCGTTGCATCGTAGCCAATCCACAGCATGTTTAGCTGAGTTGCCAAAGCCCTGTTATTTGTTTCCAGTAACCAATCCGCACGACTGCCAGGATTGCAAAGTGCAGCCCTGGATATTTTGACGCCGTGCATTCGACACCGGGCTCGTATTTTATTGATGGATCGAACAGCATCGCGAACGCGGTCGTGATACAAACTTACCCAATGCTTGAGTTCGGCACGGCCGGCATCATCGCTTTGATGGATACTGCGAAGAAATCCGCCCCGTAACAGAGAAGCGAGCTTGGCCGCATCAATCTTATCGTCTTTGTCACCATCGGAAGCAATGAGTTTATTGCGACGCGGATCGGATGAGATAAAGTCATCCACTTTATTGCTCAGATTACGGTAAAGCCAGCCAGACATCGGACCTTCTTCGATCGCAAAGTATTTTTTGCCCTGGAGAGAATCCAGGACATTGGCGATTGCTGGTATACTGGTTGGGACACTGTATCGAGCCACGATTTTGCCTCTTTTGTCAATTGCTATTTCTGTACTATTGCTATGCACATCGGCTCCGATATAATAGGTACTCATGAGGGCTCCTTTCGTATAAGAGTTTATGGTCAAACTTATTATACTCGAGGATGCCCTCTCTTCATATCTTCACGAATAAA
>JAGGWF010000039.1 GCA_021157685.1 Planctomycetota bacterium
GCAGTAACTGTGTTGTACCGCGTATCCGGGCAACCGTCTGAAAGGAGTGGCGATCGCGTATCAGGGCAAAGTACGCAATCGTGTCCAGTTCATAGAGAAAAGGACAGGTCACACTGAAAAAATTGCCGACCATTAAATCCGTCGCCCAAGTCGTCAACAGATCTGACAAACTGTCAAAGACATAAAAAGCCAACTTGCCCTGTTTGGCAACAATCTGGTGAACCTGAGTCGAAAAAGTTTCAAAGCCGGTATCGGCATCCAATTCAACGATCGTCAATCCAGGCATCGGCTTCAGCAGCGCCGCGTGCTGAGCAAAGCGAACATAAACGATTTTACGATGTTCGGCGATTGCACGATTCACATACGGAATCACCAGTTCTTTATAATGGGCAATATCATCCACCTGCCAAACAACATTGTCGCCATATTGAAGGCGGGTCAGCATTTCATCCAAATGGTCCAACCCAGTACTTGGATAAGGAAAATTTTCCATAGAATCTGCTTTCTGTTATCAGCGTATTTTTCTCAAGCCATATCCTAACATCACCAGATAATTTTGTAACCAAGCGATTCCAAAGACCCAAAAAAATCCCCCTACCTCTACGGAAGGGGGACTTTAATTTCTTTATTCGCTAAAAGTGTTTGAGAGCCATATATTCTGCCCGATTAAACAACACCCTGTGCCATCATTGAATCAGCCACTTTGACAAATCCAGCGATATTCGCACCGGCAACCAAGTTGCCCTTCTTGCCATACGCTTCCGCCGCAGCGACGCTCTGATCGTAAACAGCATCCATAATCATTTTGAGACGATTGTCCACTTCCTCGAAGGTCCAGTTCAAACGCATAGAGTTCTGGCACATTTCAAGAGCACTGGTGGCAACACCACCAGCATTAGCCGCCTTGGCCGGACCAAACGAAACCCCGCTGCCCTGGAAGACATCAACTGCTTCAGGAGTGGAAGGCATATTCGCACCTTCACCCACTGCGATAACCTTGTTCTTGACCAGAATTTCAGCAGATTCCTTATCAATCTCGTTCTGCGTTGCGTTCGGCAGAGCAATATCACAGGGAACAGTCCAGATATCAGAGCAGCCCTCATGGTATTCAGCACCAAGATGTGCATCGACATATTCTTTAATCCGCCCGCGCTCAACTTCTTTGATACGTTTGACGGTGTCAAGCTTAATTCCGTCCGGATCAACAATGTAACCACCACTGTCAGACAGTGCGATCACATTGGCGCCCAACTCCTGGGCCTTTTGTGTCGCATAGATCGCAACATTTCCACTACCGGAGCTAACAACCGTCTTGCCTTTCCAGTCGGTACCGAGGTCCTGCAGCATTCGCGTTACAAAATAAACCAAACCGTATCCCGTTGCTTCGGTACGCACCAGAGAACCACCCCAGTCCAGTCCCTTTCCGGTCAAAATACCAGTGAAAGTGTTTGTTAATCTTTTGTACTGGCCAAACATATACCCAATTTCGCGTCCACCGACACCAATATCACCGGCTGGAACATCCGTATCAGGACCAATGTGACGGAACAATTCGCTCATAAAGCTCTGGCAGAAACTCATCACTTCATTATCGCTCTTTCCCTTGGGGTCAAAATCACTGCCGCCCTTACCACCGCCAATTGGCATCGTGGTCAAAGCATTCTTGAAGATCTGCTCAAAACCGAGAAACTTGATGATTCCCAAATAAACCGAAGGATGGAAACGAAGCCCGCCTTTATAGGGGCCGATGGCGCTGCTAAACTCAACGCGGAAACCGCGGTTTACCCGAACAGTACCCTTGTCGTCAACCCACGGAACCCGGAACATAATTTGACGCTCCGGCTCAACAAGGCGTTCAAGAATTTTGGCCTTTGCATAATGTGGATTTTTTTCAATAACCTCCTGAACCGACTCTGCAACTTCCTGAACGGCCTGATGGAATTCTTTTTCCACAGGATTGCGAGCGACAACCTGCTCCATAATGCTTTCTACGAATTGCGTAGCCATAATTTCCCTTTCTTAAATGACATTAATTTGACATCTTAAGCCAACGATTTAGATTTTACACTGAACTCGCTTGTCCGGTACAATTCATATAATTTCTTCTCGGAAAACAACTTCTAATACCAGAAACTCCAAAAGAAATTGTTTACATTCCATCAATTACGCTTATGATAGTATTAACAGGAAGGTTAATCAAACAAATTGATGAGATAGTAACGATTAGTTTTGCTAATACTATGGACTTGGAAATTGCTAATATATTTTGTGACCTCGTTGAAATAAAAAACTTCTCACGAACAGCTGATCTGCATGGTATCAGCCAGTCAGCTGTATCTCAGCAGTTAGCTCACTTGGAGATGGCTCATAATACACAATTCATCAACCGAAAAAAGCGTCCCCTTGAATTGACCGAATCCGGCCAAGTTTTTTACCACGGTTGTAAAGACCTGTTGGAACGCTATAATCAGCTCAACTCGGAATTGGCCGCATTGGGCAAAACGAAATGTCGTATAAACCTTGCTTCAATTTTCAGTATCGGGATGCACACGCTTCAGGCATACATTAAGAAATTTATGAAAATATATCCGGATGTCAACCTGTCAGTGGAATATCTAGACGCAAAAGATATTTATGCCCGGCTGCTGAAAGGCAGCATCGACATAGGCGTCGTGGCACTGCCTAAGCAAGACCGAAATGTGAGGGTTTATTCCTTTGAAAATGAACAGTTGGTATTGGTCTGTTCGCCGGGGCATTCATTTGCCGCCTTAGGGGATATCGATATCCATCAGTTGCAGGGAGAAAAATTCATCGCCTTTTCTCAGGATGTCCCTACACGACACCATATCGACGACATTCTCAAACGATACAGCGTATCCGTTCAAATCATGATGGAGTTTGACAATATCGAAACGATTAAACGCGCCATTGAAATTAAGTCCGGCGTCAGCATTCTTCCATTGCCCAGCGTTCAAACAGAAGTCAGCAACGGAACACTGACCGTTGTCGAATTTTCAAACAAACATTTCTTCCGCCCAACCGGGATCATCACTCAAAAGGGACATCCGTTAAGCAAGGCCGGTCAATATTTACTTGAACTGATGCAAAATGAAACCGGGATGGAACGATGAAAGTAAACGCGGTCATCTTTGATCTGGACGGAACGCTAACAGAGCCGGTGTTGGATTTTGGCAAGATTCGCAGCGAAATGGGCATAGACTCTGAGTCCGAGGACATCCTGACAGCTATGGGGGCAATGGATCCAATCCGACAAAAACAAGCACAGTCAGTTCTGGCCCGTCACGAGCGCCATGCCGCACAAAATTCACAATTGAATGACGGTGCGGCCGAACTACTATCAGAACTTCGCCGGCGAAAGATACCCATCGGGCTGTTGACACGAAACACACGCGAAAATACGCTCTTCGTAGCCCAACGGCATCAACTTTGCTTTAACGCGATTGTGGCCCGTCATGACGGACCCGCCAAGCCCAATGCATATGGCGTGCTTGAGCTTTGTCGGCAATTTAATGTAACTCCAGCCAAAACACTCGTTGTCGGAGATTTTCTGCACGACCTGCTGTCAGCACAAAATGCCGGAGCAATTGCTGTTTTAATCAAAACGCATCCAAAAGCCAAAGACTACCAGGCCCACGCGGACTATTCCATCTCGCAGATGAGCGAGCTGCTAGACATTATCAATGAACTTGAACAGAATTGAACAGGAATGACCATGAAAGCACACATCATATTATTCGTATTCTCACTATGCTTAAGCCCATTTGCGTGGTCAGCAGCATCCTGCTGTTCTAAATCAGAAATCAAGCCGCCAAAGCCGACCGTGCAAGACAAACAAAAAGAAGAACAAAGCGATGGAGAAATCAATGAAATCCTCTCAAAAATGAACCATGCCACGAAACAACTAAAATCATGCCAGGCAAAGCTGTCTTATCTTTTCATTCAAGATCCTGACCTACTGGATTCAAAGATCCTTAGAAATGGGGTGCTTTATTATCAAAAAAACAATAAACACTCCAAATTAAGAATTCGATTTGATGATGTGAAACAAGAGGGGTTTGGTCCCGAAAGTCGCCGGGAAGAATACCTTTTCGATGGCGTCTGGCTAACTCGAATCGACTACAAACTCAAACAAATCGACCTCTACCAGAAAGCCCCGGAAGACAAGCCAATCGATGTTTTTGAGCTGATAAGCA
>JAGGWF010000015.1 GCA_021157685.1 Planctomycetota bacterium
ATTCCAGGATGTATATATCTAGTATATTACTCTTTAAAACTGTTAACAAGGTCAATTAAAAATAAAAATTTAAAATTAACAATCGTAGATGGGAGGATGAATTTTTATTCAAAATATTATGACTCTTCTTTTTCGGAAGCACTAAAGTTGTACGATATAAAATCACCCCAAAATATCAATTTGTCAAACGCAACAATTGAGATATCAGATTCTTCTATTTTCGCTAAAGACAAAAATGAGATAATATTCATACCAAGTGACATTCTGTCTCTTGGTGATTTTGATATCATCAAAAATGCACTTTCCCAATACTCTTCTGTTACAAATAAGGGTTAAATCTGGAGGCAAAATACGCCGAACAATGGGCTGCAAGGGACAAGCTACAAGCACGGTTTTCCGAAGTTCATTTTTTCAAATTTACTTTCTTGGTTCATCCAAGTTGGATGCTGTAACACCGCTTGCCCCTGAGCCCGGTCGTTCGGCTTCAAACTGTTGACGAGAACCTTATTGATGACACCACACTAAAGGAAGTGTAATGAAAAAAATATATTGGCCTCCTATAATTATTCGCACATACTGTGTCTTGGCATTTATTGGTATAAATTTTGGCTTATATGCTTCTACCGGGATTGTAGGGGTGAATTTCGCTTTTAATTTTATTTTTTTGTTCAGTTGCATTCCAATGATACCATTCATTTTTGTCCATGCAGTTGGTGCTTCTTTCTTCAAAAGGATCTCTGGATATTGGCCAGATTCCGGATTAGACCTGTTTCTTGGTAATTATGCGTCTGTAGTATCTGTATTTATATTATTTAGTTTTGTAGGGTTATTGTTTGGTTATTGAAAAGAGGTACAAGGGTAATTGTATGTCACATTAAGGGAAATTACAAATGGCTTATTATTGTTCAAAATGTGGACGTGAAATTTTCATGAGGGAAAAATCATGTCCATATTGCCATACACAGTTGTCCAATGTTTCAGGATTTGCAGTTTGGTATGACAGAATATGGTATTATTTATGTTTGCTATTATTGGCTGTTGGATGTGTGGTATTGGTTATTGCCGGTTTAAATTGGATACTAAGCGGTGACGCATTTGCAACACTTCCATTTCTTAGGGTAACTTCTTTTCTTTTTATACCACTTGTTTTATTTGCCATATTAACTTGTGTTGCAGAGCACTATTACAAAATACCAGAGAAATCTAATTTTCTGCAAATTTCGTTCATTACAATACCCATACTACTATCTATCATACATTACTATGCGGTTGTTAAACTTTTACTTACCGAGACTTTTATAGGTGGCTTTGGCAGCTTTTTATTCTATTGCGGTTTACCCTTTTGGGTGTATTTATTCGCATACGGCTTCACACTTTTTTACACTGACAAGCTTATTGACCATTTTGGTTTATTCAAGTCGAAGAGAAAAAAGGGGTGTAGCCCCCGTTAGATTTCAGTCGATAGTCTGGAGGGGGCTTGACTCAGCCAGAAGATATCGCGTAGGGGCAGGACGGGGTCGAACCAAGCTAACAAGTTGAAATTACTGCCAACGGGAGCTTGAATCGGGGACAGACCACGTTTTTTAGCGCTTCTGGTAACACAACTTAATCGACAAAAATCGCCGAACCAAAGCATACAGCCTGACCGCGAATAGCTGCCTTTTTTTGTTTGAGCATCACGGCGCGGTGGCTGATGCAGGTCGTTCGGTGGCGACAAAATGACCACCGGGCGCAACTAAAAATGTTAATTTGGGGAGAAGTCTCTATAATCATGGTTATGGCAACCTTACAACGATACACACCATCCATCCTGCAGATTGCGGATCGGCATGGGGCTAGAAAGATTCGGGTTTTCGGTTCCTTTGCCGATGGCAATGTTGATGATAACAGTGACCTCGACCTCTTGGTCGATCTCGAACGAGGGCGCGACCTCCTTGATCTAATCGGCTTCAAGCAGGAGCTTGAGGAGTATATCGGCCGCAAGGTGGATGTGGTGACGGAAAAGGGGCTAAGTCCTCACCTGCGTGAAACTATCCTCAGTCAGGCAATACCGCTATGAAAGATGACTTGATTTACCTGCGTCATATCGTGGACGCCATCAAGAATATCGAGGCCTATACCATGGGTGGGCGTGAGGAGTTCTTTGCAACCAAAATGATTCAGGACGCAGTGATCAGAAACCTAGAGATCATCGGTGAAGCAGTCAAAAATCTCGGCGCAGCCTTTCGTGGTGAGCATCCCGATGTTCCATGGAAACAGATTGCCGGGCTGCGCGATGTCCTTATTCACCACTACTTCGGCGTGGATCTTGACAGTGTTTGGCTGGTTGTGGAGATTCGTCTGCCCGGTTTGTCACAGCGTCTGGAACCACTGCTTGCGTGAGCGAAGCTTTCCCTTATCTGCTTCCGAGCCGAGCTGTCTTTTGATCCTCTCGTTCAGAGGACAGCATACCCAACTCAAACACGCTATTAATCGGCGTTAATCGCCGAACGAATGCATACAGTCCGACCGTGAATAGCCGCCGAAATTTTCTTTGAACATCGCGATGCGGCGGGTTACCTAGAGCCTACTCAGAAAGAATAACTTGTTGAAAACATTGACAAAAATATGAATATTTGCTATATAAGTGCAAGGAAAACAACCCAATTCAGCCAAAAGGTTTGCACTTATGATTCGCTACGATAATCATAACCAGTCATGTCTGCCTGGTTTCGAACAGTTCTTCGGCGTTCCCCTGGATAAGGGAAACCGTTGGATCAAACTCAGCGGGGTTATTCCCTGGGATGAGTTCGCTGAGGTATACTATCAGAATATGAGTTCCAGTATGGGGCGTCCGGCCAAGGATGCCCGACTGGTTATCGGGGCAGTTATCGTAAAACATAAACTCTGTCTGAG
>JAGGWF010000112.1 GCA_021157685.1 Planctomycetota bacterium
AAAAACCAACACTGGTATATGTTTTTTTAATTTCAACCATATTTGTGACATCCGGTTGTTCAAAATCCATAAGTTACACCGATGTCCTGAATCGTCTTATTGATCTTGAGCATCTTTCAACAGTTCCTGATGAGGGTGATAGGACCGCGCAATGGTCAAGCTACGACAGAAGCAGCAAATATGACAGGCAATCAGGGAACTATCTAAACTGGTCAGCTAATGGAGATGGCACGGGATACATACGCAAGGAAGGCGATTCTCTTGTGATTTGTGAAATTGATGGTCCAGGAGTCATATGGAGAATCTGGACCGCCCTTCCCGGAGAAGGTTTGGTGGAGTTTTATCTTGATGGGGCGACAGAACCAACTTTGCGAAAACCTTTCAAGGATTATTTCGACAATTCCAAACCACCTTTCAACTATCCGTCCTTGGTATATACATCGGCTAAGGGGAAAAACTGTTATCTTCCAATAACTTTTTCAAAGTCATGCAAAGTTGTGGCTCATCCCGGTTGGGGAAAGTATTACCACTTTACATACTCTCATTTTCCAAAAACAACAAAGGTTGAAACCTTCTCTATTGAGTTGGCAAAAACTCACAGCCAAGAGATGAAAAAAATAGATGATATTCTTTCGAATTGCAGCCAATATGATCTGAGATATAAAAATAAAACTGAAACCACCGTACAGACTGTTGAAATACCGCCGGGAAAGACCACCCAAATTACAGCGATTAAAGGTGCTTACGCAATAACATCTCTGAAAATCAAAAGAAACTCATTGGCAAATATGGATGTCGAGGCTCTGCGTCAGCTTATCTTGAAAATATACTGGGACGGTTCCCCTTCGCCTGCTGTATGGTCTCCTGTTGGAGATTTTTTCGGTTCTGCGCCAGAACTTGTTGAATACAAATCACTACCGTTAGGGATAACAAGCGAGTATCTTTACAGTTACTGGTACATGCCCTTCAAAAACTCGGCGGTAATAGAGATCCAGAATGACTCTGCGATTAATCAACCCCTTGAGTTTGAAATCAGCTATATACCCTTAACAAAAGACCCTGACAATCTACTGCGTTTCCATAGTTACTGGCATGTTGGGAACTATGGATTCAACCCTAAGCGTTCTATCGACTGGACATTTCTCAAAACCATCGGCAAAGGGAGATTTTGCGGGCTAATGCTGCACATCTGGAATCCTATGGGCGGTTGGTGGGGCGAAGGAGATGAAAAGTTTTTTGTCGATGGCGAAAAATTTCCCTCAACCTTCGGAACAGGAACGGAAGATTATTTTGGATATGCATGGTGCTCGGAAGAGTTTTTTAACCATCCCTATCATAATCAGATTGTAAGCGTGCCAAATAATCCGTGTGCATATCCTGATAGAAAAGAAAGTGGAGGACATACATGTAACAGCAGATTCCACATAACTGACAATGTGCCCTTTCACTATAGTTTTGAAGGTGCGATAGAAAAATATTTCTCATCTGAGCGTCTTACACATTACGCCATTACAGCATATTGGTACCAAAAACAACATGGTGAAGCTGCTATAAAACCTGTACCGCTGCAAGATCGCGGTTTTACAAGATACAACAAGGATGGTAGGTTTATAACATTTCTTGATGCATTGGAAACATATGAAGGAGAGCAGCAAATAGACGACCTTCGGCTAGAATTTGATGAGTTCATAAAGGATGACTACTATACAAAATATCATTCCACTATCACGGTTGAGATGGCAAAGATAGAAAAAAAGGCCGGTCATCACGAAAGAGCAAAACAGTTATTGGCCAGATACAACGAGAGCCTGGCAGAACCTTTTATACAAAGAGGCTATGCAAATTCGTACTTTTTCATAATGGGCAAACCTGATTATGATTTAAATGGTTGCATTAGGCCATTCATCGTAGAAAGTGGTGATGGTGCTATCGAAAAAATCAAGAACGATGGCCAATGGATGATAAAAACGGGGATAAATTCCGGCAAACGCTATTTATATTTTGATCTTCCTGATGAGATTTATGTTCCGGAAAACACTAACGCTGTTATCACTGCATGCGTAAACTCTTCCCGCGACCCCCAAAAGGATATATTGCTTCAATATAATACGGGGCATGAAATCTATAAATCTGTAAAAGCTAAGGAAATTACTTTCAGAAATAATAACTATGAAATAGATTTTCTTTGTAAGAATATAAGATTTGACGGCAGGCAGAACTCTAAATCTGATTTTCGTATTTATGTCGTTAATGACGATATGTATTTCACGGATGTTAGGGTTTTGCTAATAAAACCTTAATCCGCACCTCTCAGGTAAACCGTAACAAACGAACTGAATTCTGATAGTATGAATGTATGGAAATTACAAGAATGCAGAAAAACTTCTTTCTATTATTATTGTGTTGCTGGATTTCACAGATATCTCATACGGCGATAGCCGATGAGACAACCCCCCCCTCTTTCCTGCAAGCTAAAACGATCTTTCAAACAGACCAGCCCTATGATTCGAGAATAGGCATAGCCGCTGATGCAGCCATCGTGCATCGTCACAGCGACAACCTGGCCGCTTTAAAAAATGCTATCGGCTCCTGGCAACAGAAGGGTTATTGCACTGGGCGTATGTTCTTTGTTGACTCCGACGGGGCCAATGATTACTGGACCGGAAAGTGGGATTCAATCCCTCATCCAAATGATGTGGAACTTGACATTCAAGGACAAAAGGTCATGTGCGACATTAGGCCCTATATGGTTCCAACGAAGGGATGGACAAGCTATCTTAAGGATAAGACAGAACAGTCACTCAATGCGGGCGCCCTTGCCATTTTACCAGAAGAACCGTTAGCACATACATTCGCTGGCTATTCAGAAGGTTTCAAGCAACTGTGGCAACAACATTATAAATCTCCCTGGCAACCACAACATCAATCCTCAACTGCAGGATTTTTAACTTCACAACTAAAGGCGAAACTTTACCTGCAACTTGAATGTGATTTGGTAAAAACAACTCAAGAATATAATAACCAACACAATAAGGATGTCTCTTTTGTGCTTCCAATCCATTCCATTTTCAGTAATATCTCCGCCCAACTGGTCGCCCCACTGGGTCTTACAACAAAAACTGATGGTATTGATGGTTATATTGGGCAAATATGGACCGGGCCGGTTAATTGGGCTTTAGCAAACTACGACTCCCCGGATAAATCGTTCTTCTGTTCTGCCTATGCGCTATATGATTATTTCACCCAGTTAACCGTAGCAACGGATAAAAAACTTTGGCTATTAATCGATCCCGTAGAAGATAACCCTAAGCATCAGTGGGATGAATTCGCCACCTGGTATCATCACTGTGCCACTGCCATGCTGCTTATGCCAAGAGTGAACATGTACGAAATAATGCCTTGGCCGGATAGGATTTTCTTACCCGGTTACGGTATGGGCGGAGGCACGCCTGCACCGGAAAACTTCAGAATAACCGCTCTGGCGATCACTCAAGTTTTACAGGACATGCCATTGGGAGGACAATGGTTTGGCTCTGATGGTTCTGCCCAAATTAAAAAAGTCCCTGCCGCGGGAATCGCAGTAGCGATTGCAGATTCAGCCATGTGGCAAAAACAAACGGATCCCAAACTTCAGGGAATATATGGCATGTTATTGCCCCTGATTAGCCGGGGTATCCCCGTCAGCTCATTTGTCATGGAAAGGGCCCAAGACAAACATTACACGGACCTTTATAAAGTAATTGTCCTCAGCTACGAAAACTTCAAGCCTGTAAAACCAGAGATGAATGTCGCCTTGGCTGAGTGGGTCAAACAAGGAGGCGTACTAGTACTATTGGGCAACTCCAACGACAAATTAGATAATTCCGACTCTTTCTGGTGGCAAAAACTGTGCTATCATTCACCCATGCACCATCTGCTTGAGCAGTTAGGCAAAGCTGAACAGGCAAAGGGACAATGGGCTTATGGCAAAGGATTTGTAATAAGAAATAAAACATCTTCTCGTGAACTTGCAGACCCAAAAGTCGCAGATCGGATATATCTGCCCTTAATTGATCAGGCGGTCAGGAAATCAGGCCTATCTCAGGAACTCGAAACCCCAGGGTATTTTTGTATGAAACGAGGGCCTTTCGTTATTGCTCATGCAATGAAAGAAACCATTTCTCTGGAGGGGAAATTCATTGATATCTTTGACGAGAATCTACCCCTTGTTAACCGCATCCATCTGGCATCTGGCGAAAGCGGCTTATTTAGAGATGTCACTGACAAACTCAAAAACTGTAACACCCCGATGGTTTTACAAACGACCCATCGTTTGATTTCTCAGGAATATAAAAACGACCAGTTACTGTTCACCCTAAATGGTCCGGCAGAGACTCCGGCTGTAGCAAGACTATTTTTGGCGGGGAGAAAACCGGACAACATCACAGCTGTTGCGGCAAATGGAAAAAAAGTTGACATCAGTATTCAAAAAACAGGCGAGAGCTATAAAGTCTCTTTCCCTAACGATCCAGACGGTATAACCGTCTCAATATCGTGTCCGGTTTCGTAAAACTAAAACTGAGCGAAGGCGTCCAGAAAAAATTTGACACGATCTGGAATTAAAGATAGTAGTCAGAGTTTATTGCCACTATTTAAGGAAATTGTTATGCCAAAATCGAAACTTTATTTTGTATTAAGCACCCACTGGGATCGTGAGTGGTATCAAACTTTTCAGGACTTCCGCTATCGTCTTATCGATCTTGTTGACGACATTTTAGAAGGAATAGACTCCGGCGGCCTGAAAGGTCCATTCTATACGGATGGGCAATCGTGTTTATTAGAGGACTACCTGGAAATAAGAACCAATAAATCAAAGCATATCGGAGAGTGTCTTACATCCGGCAAGATTGTCGCGGGTCCTTGGTATGTTTTGCCGGATGAGTTTCTTGTTTCAGGCGAATCGACCCTAAGAAATATCCGACTTGGCTTTGAGACTGTAAGGCAAATGGGTGCGGAGCCATCCCGGGCAGGCTTCCTGTGTGATATGTTTGGGCATATCAGCCAGATGCCACAAATATTCAATCAGTTTGGCATAAAGGCGGGTTTCATATGGCGGGGACTAAATCCTGAAAATAGAAATATCATTTGGCGTGGAGCGGATGGCGGCGAATTACCTGTTTATGCCTTTGGGAAATATGGATATGGTGATTATGCCACTGATATTAGAAATGCCGACAAGAATTATTATGAAAAATTTAATACGAAGGCATTCAGAAAACGGCTCGAGAAGTATATTGAGCAAGAGATAGAAAAAAGCGAGATTAATCCGATTCTAATCTTTGATGGTCTTGACCATCAGTGTTGGGACAGGATAGCTTATCGGGAATTTTTTGACCATGTCAACAGCAATGAGAGCATTGAGGCTGAACATGTTAGTCTCGACGGTTATATGAACGAAATGCTTAAAGAGAAGGATAAGATTTCTTCTGTCATAAAAGGTGAACTTCGACAGGTCGCCAGGAAAGAGCCGCGACATTTGATAATGGGCGTTCTTTCCAGCAGAGTTGACATAAAACAAGAAAATGCTTACTGCGAAAACCTTCTCTGTAGCTGGGCAGAACCTCTGGGGCTATTTTCCAATCTTCTCACAAATCAAGAATACCCGGCCGATTTCCTAAAGGTTGCCTGGAAGTGGCTCATCAAGAATCATCCACATGACTCTATTTGTGGTTGCAGTATCGATCAGGTTCATCGTGACATGGAATTCCGATTCAGTCAGGCAAGACAGATTGGCGAACGAATTACCGAAGAGGCATTGGGTAAGATAGCCATTAATGTTGATGCAGACATCGATGCAAACAGCTTAAGAGTGGTTGTTTTTAATCCCTCTCCAAGGGTAAAAAATGAAGTGGTCATGTTGCCTTTGGATATCCCGGAAGATTGGCCGAATTTTACAGAATTTTTTGGTTTCGAGAAGTTGCCGGCTTTCAGAATATTTGACACCAATGGAAACGAATTAGAATATCAGAGGGTTTCTCAGAACCTTAATGTTAAAAACAAAGTTATATTCAGAACAAAAAGTCCGCGTCTCTATTCAGCGACAAGAGTTAGAGTCGCGATTGAAATAAGTGTCCCGGCGATGGGATACAAAACTTTAATTGTCAGGACGGCTGAAGAAGGTGAACCGGTCAGACATTCATCACGGGAAAGAATGTCTCATTCTGGTAACTGCCTTGAAAACGGACTCTTAAAAGTTACGGTGAATACAAATGGCACTCTTTGTATGCTTGATAAGCAAAGTGGACAACGCTACGACGATTTAATGATATTTGAAGAAGACGCTGATATTGGAGATGGCTGGTATCATGGAATCGCGGTAAATGATTGGACCGTTCGCAGCACGGCGAATCCTGCCCAGATTTCAATAATATCCAACGGTCCTGAATTGGCAACACTGAGGGTCACAAATAGACTGCGTCTGCCTGATGAGTTTTGTTTTGATACCATGAAACGCAGCAGTCACTTAAAAGAGTTCACAATTGACAACCTGATCACATTAAGGAAAGATTCACAAAAGCTTGAGATTGAAACCCAAATTAATAACAATATTAAGGATCATCGCTTAAGAGTTTGTTTCAGAAGTAATGCCCAAACACATAACTTCTTTACAGACAGTCCCTTTGATGTCGTGGAGAGAACCATTAAACTTGATAAGGACAATTATAAATACAAAGAGCTTGATGTCGAGACCAAACCCCAACAGAGTTGGGCTGCCATTGCTGATAACAACAGGGGGCTGGCGGTTGTTAGTACAGGTCTTTATGAATCGGCCGTTAGCGATGATGAAGCAAAGGACATCAAACTGACTCTATTCAGGTCAACACGACAAACCGTAATGACTAGCGGCGAACCCGATGGTCAATTACTAAAACCCTTAACATTCAGATATTGTGTCATGCCAATATCTGGTGGAATAGACCGCATCAAGCTCTTTGAAGAAGCTCAATCGCTCGCGAATGGTGTTCGTGCTGCGCAGTTAAGAAAATGTGACCTTGATGCGGTCGGGATTAACCCTAAACTGCCTCCGGAACAAGGTTTTATGGACATCAAAGGGGCCGTTTTGACGAATGTTTCAAGTTTTAGGGGTAATATTGAGATTCGTTTCTTTAATCCACTCGATATAGATGCGGTTGCCGAGATAGGTTTTGCATCCAAAACCATTGCAGCTGATTTCTCTAAAGCATGGAAAGTCGATTTTGACGCTAATAAACTCGGTGAAGGGATCAATATTTGTGAGGGTTTAATTTCGGTGCCAATGAGGGCCAAGGAAATCGTAACTCTCACTTTAGACAGATGGCGAAAAAAGATGTAACAAGCATATAACACCATCGTTTATATTTGGACTCCTTAACAAAGCTATATAAAACCGGGACTACAAGCATCGTTAAAATCTCAATAGCCATGCCGCCAAATACTGGAATTGCCATTGGAACCATAATGTCAGAACCTCTGCCAGTTGATGTTAAAACTGGAATAAGAGCAAGAATTGTTGTGGCCGTTGTCATCAAACAGGGTCTTACTCTTCGTGTTCCTGCTTCGAGAACCTTTTCACGAATGTCAGCAATCCCCTGAAGATTGGTACTGTTAAAAGTCTGCTCAAGGTAAGTGCACATTATAACACCATCATCTGAGGCGATGCCGAACAAGGCCAAAAATCCAACCCATACCGCAACAGATAGATTTATTGGATGCACATTGAAAAGCTCACGCAAATTTACGCCAAATATACCGAAATTCATAAACCAATCCTGGCCGTAAAACCATATCATTAGAAAGCCACCTGCCCAGGCAACGATAATACCTGAAAATACAAACATGCTGGTGCTGACCGCTTTAAACTGAAAATACAAAATCAAAAAGATGCCAAATAAAGCCAGTGGAATCACAATCACAAGCGTTTTTTGCGCACGAATCTGATTTTCATAGGTACCGGCAAACTCATAAGTCACACCCGATGGTATTACAAGCTCACCTTGTACTATTTTTTGTTTTAAATATTCCTGACATTCTTCAACAACATCAACTTCGGCAAAACCATCTTTTTTATCAAACAGCACATATCCGACAAGAAAAGTATCTTCACTTTTAATCGACTGTGGCCCTCGGATATATTTCATTTCTGCCAATTGAATTAACGGTATCTGAGAACCGTCGGCTGTGAGAACCAGAACCTTTCCCATAGACTCAATCTGGTCTCGCAACTCCCGCATGTACCTGACACGGACAGGATAACGTTCTCTGCCTGTGACCGTCGTGGTGATTCTTTTGCCACCTATCGCGACCTCTATAATATCCTGGATTTTTCGAATGCTGATGCCGTAGCATGCGATCGCTTCTCGGTCTATATCAATTTCAAGATACGGTTTGCCCACGATTCGATCGGCTATAACAGCCGATGCCTCTACCGAAGGGACCTATTTTAGTAGGCCCTCCAAAGCCAATCCAACCCTTTCGATGGTTTCTAAATCCGGCCCTTTGACTTTGATACCCATAAGCAATATCAGCCGGTGTACAGGTTGCATCCACCCGCATCTTTCCTTTATTGGGACGGGTTTGGGAAGAATCATCGGTTGAGTGGCTATCATCCTCATTGACTTGCTGTGATGGGGTCTTTGGCTCTATCGCATCGCTCACAATAGAGTCATTGATCTCAGCGAGCATCTCTTTGTCAAAACGCTTTCTGAAGTGCGTCAGCATCGAATGATCAAACGGAGCCGTGTCCTGATATTCCATCAAGCCGAGAAAGTATTGCAAGTACGGGTTTTCCGAGATTTGTTCGACCGTTTCACGGTCGCTGATACCCAGACGCTCCTTGATGAGCAAGCCGCCCAATGCCATTCGAGCCGATTTGGCCGGGCAGCCGTTATCGTCACTGAACAGTTCGCCATAAGCGTCTTCGATCTGACGCCAGGGAATTTGGTCGGCTAAAATAACCCAGCGGTTGTCGCCGCGAAGATGACCGCCGAAAGGGAGATAAAAGTTCTCAAAGGTCAGCTGATGGGGGTTGTCTTTTTGGTATCCGTTCACAGTTTTATGGGGATGAGTTTTGGATATGCAGTGCCAGCGTAGGTGGCGTTTAGAGTATCCATGAAGAATTTGTAGACGCTGCGTTTATGCCTGGCACAGGTGGCGACAACTGTCC
>JAGGWF010000186.1 GCA_021157685.1 Planctomycetota bacterium
ACAGATATCATAAGCCGAGGTCAATGTCAGCTCACGACCATCCCAAAACGCGGCATGGTTCCGGGCATGATCATCTGTATTACTGCACAGAATATTGAATACCAAACGTCCATATAATTCATGAAGGGTTTGTTTTGGATTGGTAAAGCGCGCCCGAATAATTTGTGCGAACTCTTCATAACTGGCATAGCGTGCCGTCATGTCGCTTAATCCGAACAAGGTTAGCGCGGAAACCATACTTTTACGCTCCCAACCAGACGCAACTCGAACACGATCAAAACGCTTAATCAGCAAAACATCCCTGCCGGCAGCTTTAACCATTCTAACCGGTGCAACATCCAATCCCACCATATCAGCCATCCGCATGGCGATATATTCAGCTTTAATAACGCTATAGGTGTCCGTGCTGGATGGAAACTTGGCGATATATTTGGTTCCGTGATCTTCTATCAAAGCTTTTGGCCGCGCGCCCCCAATAGAGCTACCATAAAACAGAGCCTGATCAAGCTCCGATGTTAGGAGCACGCCTTTTTCCACGCGATCCGCAGATTCAAGCAATTCTTCCAACCTGGCATTATTGGCTGCCCTTGGAATGTATTCCGTTGGCGAACGCTGAAAATCGAGTGCTCCAATGCGATCCGAGCCGGATTCCAGCAGATAGGTCAGTTCATCGAGATCGGCGGTATCGGTATCGTGACCTTTTATACCTAATTGCCGATTGATAATGACCCGCCGACCCCACGCATCCGGCGCTGCATCGCGAATAGAGTTTGGAATATTTAAATTATCCAGAAGCGGCAAAACTCCCGGCTGCAATGGCAATTCAGGAGCATAAATAGGTATTGCGTTTGGTCGTTCCAGATAACTTCGACCATAGTTAAACTGGACAAACTCCCCATCTGCTTCCAGCTTTCCGGCAACCACGGGCTCAGTTTCTCCCGGCAGCCAAATCCAGACATAGGCTTCCTTATTATTTTGCTTAGAAGTCATCGTCAGCCATCTTCGTTTGTTCTCTGATCCGTTTAGGTAGAAGAGCGATTTTACTCCGGGTTAAATCAATACTGGTTGCGAGGCGTTGGCTATCTTGCTCAAACAACGAGACTCCAACCAATGCAGCGACTTCAAACACAAGACCAATTGACGGTGACATTTCACCGGCTTCGATCTTTTGCAGTGTTCTTCTTGAAATTCCGGCGCGTTCAGCAAGATTTACTTCAGACCATTTGCGCTTCTTGCGGCTAAGCTTGATTTGTTGACCAAGCAATAATGCTGCTTCACACGCATATTTAGAGTAAGTTCTTTTCTTTGTCATATTCTCACCTAATGACTATTATAATAAGCTTAAAGGCATATAACAGCTATTATAATAGTCATTTTGTATTTTGTCAAAAGATAGATGAGGAAGATGGCCGTAACAGTATCCATTAAGCGAAATAATGACTATTATCATGACTAAACTAAAGTTTTTGATGCAGAAAATAAATTCGGATAGTGGGAGGACGTAGCTGCTTTAGTGCTTTAGGGTTGACATCCATCGGAATAGATCTCCACCAGCTTGAATCAACCGCTCCTTTTTTGTACTGCTCGACTTACAGATGATGAATCGATTTTTAAATATTTGTTTCTCTGCTCAAGTCCCCAGCGCTTTTGGCGGCTTTTGTGAGGGTGAAGATGGCCATTATTTTAGCGTTTCTGCATCAAGTTCCTGTATCAACCCCTCAAGAGAGTAATTGGCAGAGCCACTATCCTCTCCCTCAGAAAGAGCCCTGCGCAACAGGCTTAGCTTAGTTTCTCTCTCCTCCAGAAGCCGCAGCCCCGCCCGTATTGCCTCGCTCACAGAGCCATAGTGACCGTGATCGACTTGCTGTCCGACAAAATTTTCAAAATGAGAACCAAGGATAACGCTGGTATTTTTGGGCATAACAACCTCCTCCAGTGAGATAATATTATTATCTAATATTTATTGGTATATCTCAAGGGATAGTTGAATTTAATCTCGATTTTCGAATCTTCCCCGACCCCTCTTTGCCAAAGAGGGGAGCATTTTCGCCTCCCCCTTTGAGAAAGGGAGATTGAAGGGGATTTTTATATTCTGGGGGAGATCTTACGTTAGTAAACTCGGGACAATGTTCCGTTTTTCCGGGTGAGACTGTTTGTAAGTTTCAGGTAAGTGATTCAAGTATACTTAGGAATTCTGTTGGGGTGAATACTGGAATTTTTGATCTTTTGAAATCTTTAATATTTCTGGTAATTATGTATTCTACCCCGGCGTGTCTTGCTGATTCGTGTAATACAGAATCTTCAAAATCTGTAAATTTTGACTTTAATGCACTTTCAATAACTATTCGGTTCACTGAAGCAACTTCAAATAATCCCACTATTGAATTGATGCTAATTCTAGCTTTTTCTCTATCAAGGTGTTTTGACAAGAGGTAATGAATTGTTGTGACCGTTGTGGCGCAAATAAATCCATTGATCTCTGATCGTTCAACCTTGGAGAGTAGGAAAGAAGCATGTTCAGCAAAAGGTTTTCGATCTAAAAGAACATCCAGAATGATATTTGTGTCAAAAAGGACTTTCATAAATA
>JAGGWF010000022.1 GCA_021157685.1 Planctomycetota bacterium
ATTGTTGTCCTGGAAAATATCACTCGTCTAAAATCCGAGGATGTGGAAGATTACGCCCAGCGTGGAGTACAAGAGGTTGGCTCTGCTATTCTAACTGCAACGCTAACATTTCTGGCCATTTTCCTGCCGTTTATATTTGTTCCGGGTATGGCGGCCATCTTATTTAAAGAACTTGTGCTGGTCGTAGGGGGGGTTGTGGTGATTTCGCTGTTGGTCGCGATTACTCTCACGCCCTTATTGACAGACCGGCTTTTGCGGGGAAAGGAAGAAGGGGAGGCCTCTGGCATTGCACGCAGCTTTGACAAGATTATCGGCTTTGGCTTGAGGGGCTATGAGCGACTGCTGGGCACCTGTTTGCGAGCGAAGTGGCTGGTGGTCGTAATCGCATTTGTCGCATTTGGTGCGGGGCTTTGGTTGGCGAGTCATGTCGGGACGCAATTTTTACCGAAGCTTGACGATGGTCGGATCATGGTGAAACTTAAAATGCCCAGCGGTACTTCCGTAGGTGAGGTTGATCGTATTCTAACACGGGTTGAGGATCGGCTTCAAGGAATGCCAGAGATTGAAAGTATGTTTAAACTCGCCGGAGGCAGGGTATTTGGGCTTTACACGCTCGAAGTTGGTAACGAGGGCAACTTGAATATCCAATTAATGCCGCGAAGCAAACGAGACATCAGCACGGGACAATTTATTAAAAAAATCAGACCTTGGATAGCAGAGATACAAGCTCAGGAACCGGGTGCCAAAATCCCCGTGAATCCAAGAAAAATTAAAGGGATGCGGAAAGTTGGTGAACAGGATGTAGAGGTTAATGTCAAGGGCAGTGATGCCGTATTACTCTATGAATTTTCTGGGAAATTGGCAGCGCAGCTTAGCAAGATCCCTGAGCTGTCGGGCGTTAATATCTCAATGGATATGACAAAACCGGAATACCGTGTCTATGTAGATCGTGCCCGTGCCTCCGCGATGGGGATTCATGTAAAGCAGGTTGCCACTATATTGCGGACTTTGGTTCAAGGTTTGGTCGGCACTCAATATCGCGAAGGAACCGAGTATTATCCGATTCGTGTTATGGTGCCGGAGATATCGCTTAACAGCAAGACGGACCTTGAAAATCTCATTATTGAAACGCGTAATGGTGAACCGATCTATTTGCGTGATATCGCGGAAGTTCGCCGAGCCGTTGGTCCTGTTGAAATATCCCGCGAGGATCAAGTCATGAGAGTTATTGTTCGGGCTGATGCCGCCGGAGTCAGTGTTGGTGAAGCGCTTGCTCTGGCTGAACAGGCCGCTATTGATTTAGTGCCGCCTCAAGGCGTTGAAATATCAATGGGCAGTGAAGCTCGGTTTATGGCGGAAGGCCGACGCGTTATGGGATTGATCATCGGCTTCGCTGCATTGTTCGCCTATGTCATATTGGCGATACAGTTCGAATCCTTTATGCTGCCTTTATTGATTATGCTTAATGTGCCGTTAACGCTAACGGGAGCTTTTCTGGCGTTGTTTATCGCTGGCGGTGAGATTGGTGTAACCGTTCAGATTGGTATTCTCATCATGATGGGCGGTATCACATCTCAAGGGGTTGTATTATTGGCTTTGACCGAGGAGTATCGCCGCACCGGGATGTCTCCAATGGAGGCCATTCGTAAAGCGGCTCCGATTCGTGTTCGTCCGATCTTGATGACTCAGCTAACGACGGTATTGGGATTGGTTCCTTTGGCGATGAATCTTGGCGAGGGTGGTGATATGCTTGTCACGATGGCCATCGCCGTAATAGGAGGATTACTTTACTCGCTCCTGCTGACTTTACTGTTCTTGCCGGCGGCCTACAGCTTGGTTTATCGCAAGGCGTGAAAATATTTAAACACAATAGTAATGAATAACGAAAGGATAAGTTTAATGGAAAAATGTCAATTTCAGGAAAAGTTCCCGATATTGGTGCGGGAATTGCAAAAAAACGAAATCGCTGTTAAAACAATGGACGACCTTTGTCGATATTTCAACGATAAAATCGAAAAACACCCTTTTGCAAAATATATTCAAACATTTGATCATTGTGCGCATACCGAGGGTGTTGACGGGGGAGTCATTGAAGAGACAATTATTGGTGCGAAAGTAATCCTGTTTTGTTTCGGCAAAAAATTTCTCGACCCAAGAGTCCTGTCCGTTCGTCCCAGAGGCATAGGAATCTGTGAAATGGAATCACATTTTGTCATTTCTTTTCTTGAGGCCCCCAATCCTGCCCTGACTGAAATTATGATTCAGTGGGTTCATGATCTCAAGATAGACAATCCAAAAATCGGTTGACCTTATAAATAATTTTGAAGCTATAAAAAATCAGGAATCTGATTTATGTGGAAGAAAATATCATTTTTACAAAAATACTTAGTCTATAATATCCCAATCTGCATGGTTTTGGGGATTATATTCGGCTATTATAACGACCCTTCCTTTTTGAAGACCCTTATCATACCGCTGACCTTTTTGATGGTCTATCCCATGATGGTGAATCTTCAGATCAAAAAGGTGTTTTCCCGGGGTGACGGTAAAGTTCAGTTTGTTGCACAATTCATCAATTTTGCGATTATTCCGTTTGTCGCTTTTGGGATTGGAAAGCTGTTTTTTCAGAATCAGCCGCTCATTGCGCTTGGCTTACTTTTGGCCGCACTGCTTCCGACCAGTGGAATGACAATATCGTGGACCGGCTTTGCCAAGGGCAATATTAACGCTGCCATTAAGATGACCGTGATAGGCTTGATTGCCGGTTCCTTGGCCACACCGTTCTATGCCAAATGGCTCATGGGAGCCGTTGTTGAAATCCCTCTTCTCAATGTATTTAAACAGATTGTACTGATTGTTTTTCTTCCAATGATGGCTGGCTATATGACTCAGCGATTTATTATCTGGAAATACGGACAAGCGAAATATCAAAAGGATATCAAAAAGAAATTTCCGCCGATCTCAACCATCGGGGTATTGGGTATTGTATTTGTCGCCATGGCACTAAAGTCAAAAACCATTGTCTCGCAGCCCACTTTACTTGTCAGTTTATTGGTGCCCCTGCTGATTCTCTATGCCTTGAATTTCACCTTAAGCACGATCATCGGAAAACTATTCTTTAGTCGAGGAGATGGTATCGCTTTAGTGTACGGAACCGTGATGCGTAATTTGTCTATTGCGCTGGCGATTGCCATGACGGTTTTTGGAAAACAGGGGTCCGATATCGCCTTGATTATTGCCCTGGCCTACATTATTCAAGTCCAGTCTGCCGCATGGTATGTTAAATTTACGCCCAGAATATTCGGCAAAGCACCAGAGGAGAAAGCGGAAGATATTATGGAAATCGGTCTGTTTGCTCTCGGCAACAATGCCTCGCTGCAGGATGCGATCAAATTGCTTGATGAAGAACACATCCACTCTATCATCGCTCTGTCCGATAATAACAAGCTGTTAGGAATGTTAACCGCTGAAGCGATTATTGACCTTCTGGCAGACGATGTTCCGCTTGAAAGAACGCTCGGTCAAGTTAAGCTAATGCCTGTGATCGATTTCCGATACGACACACCCGTTTCAGTCATCATGAAAAAGATGAAACGAAGCCACGAGTATAAAGTGGTCGTTACAGATGACAAAGGAAACCCAACCGGCGTATTGACAGAGATGGACATTTTACGAACTTACAAAGAAAAATAACATGGAAATAATATTAGCAATTGCCATAGGATGTGCAGCTGGACTGACAATGGGCCTTGTGGGTGTAGGCGGCGGTGCGATCATCATATTTTCTTTGTTGCACTTCCTTCATTTACCTCAAAAGATGGCTCAAGGCACAACCCTGTTTATAGTCGCCGCTCCGATTACCCTGTTAGCGGTTTATAAGTATTATCAGCATGGTTTAGTGAATTTTAGAGTGGGTGGCATTATCATGGCGTCATTTCTTGTTTTTAGTTTAATTGGAACACAGTTAACCCTACATGTTTCTGATGAAATACTGAAAAAGATTTTAGGAAGCATCATTATTTTGATGGGCTTTAAAATAACCTTTTTCTAAGTTTAAGGGAACTCAAAGGCCTTAAATTGGATTGTTTCTCACGATTTTCAACAGTGAGTCTGATCTAAAAAGTCCCAATGCAATCGTTTTAACGAAAACGACCCGCGTTATTGGCTTAATATTAAAGGTTTGCGGTGACCGTTTTGCCATAAATCACCTTTTTGGAGCGGACTCAACAGTAGTTTATAGAAGTGAGTTTGCGGACACAATGATATTCTCAAGTTAATAATTTCTCTCAGGAGTTTTATATTCAATTGGATAAACTTCAAAAAAAAGTTATAATAGAATTTCTTGGAGTAGGAGTTTGGATGGCTGAAATAGTGAGGTATTTTATAGCAAAGTAACAAGAAAGGGCATTTATGAAAAGAATAGATGTATTAGTCATTGGTGGCAGTGCAGCCGGTATTGTTGCAGCGATAACAGCAAAAAGCAATTATCCCAAAAAAAATGTCTTGCTGATTAGAAAAGAAAAGCAGGTTTTAGTTCCATGCGGGATCCCATACATATTTGGTTCTTTGAACGGTGTTGAAAAAAACCTTATACCTGATGCCGTATTATCTAAAGCAGGTGTGGATTTAATCGTTGGGGAAGCTGTTGAGATCAATCAGGGAGAAAAAACCTGTTTGATTCAAGATGGCACCACAATCCGTTTCGAAAAATTAGTACTTGCGACCGGTTCGACGCCATCGGTTCCAAAGTGGCTTAAAGGGGCTGGTCTTGATAATGTTTTTATGATCCCCAAAGACAAAGAGTACATCTCTGAAGTTTTGAATAAGGTAATGGGTCTTAAGAAAATTATAACGGTTGGTGCCGGATTTATAGGTGTTGAGATTTCTGATGAATTGAACAAACAAGGCAAGGATGTGACTTTGGTTGAGATATTGCCAAATATCTTGGGCCTTGCCTTTGACAAAGAGGTTGCAGCCATGGCAGAAGTGTTGCTCCAGGAAAGAGGAGTTCATCTCAAGACCAGCAGCGGTGTTAAAGAAATAACCGGAAAAGATAAAGTAAGCGGGATTTTGCTGGATAACTCAGAAACAATTGAAGCAGACGCTGTCATTTTGGCAATGGGATACACGCCCAATATTATATTAGCAGAAAAATCCGGCTTAAACATTACCGGAAAGGGCTTTATTGCAGTTGATGAGTATATGCGGACCGAAAATCCAGACATTTTTGCTGTTGGCGATTGTGCTGAAAAGCGTGACTTTATCACTCGAAAACATAGCGGTATTATGCTTGCTTCTACCGCATGTGCTGAAGCAAGAGTGGCCGGTATGAATTTGTATAAACTTTCCACACTTAAGACCCTGAGCGGGACAATCGCTATCTTTTCGACTGCCATAGGCGACACGGGTTTCGGAGCGGCTGGATTAACTGAAGAAGTAGCAAAAAAAGAGGGCTTTGATGTTGTAACAGGTAGCTTTGAAGGTGTTGACAGACATCCTGGAACTCTGCCGGAGACTCATAAGCAGCTTATAAAGTTGATTGTTGCCAGAGAATCAGGCGTCGTTCTTGGCGGTGAAGTTGTTGGAGGGCTAAGCGTAGGCGAGCTTACAAATCTAATCGGAATTATCATTCAAAATAGAATGAGCGTAACTTCGATTCTGACAGCCCAGATTGGAACGCATCCATTATTAACAGCACCGCCTACAGCTTATCCGCTGATAAAAGCGGCTGAAGTCGTTGCAAGGAATCTATAAGGCAAAAAGAGGGTGATGACACCGATACATTCCCGGTTCTATCCACAAAGGATATTTCCAGAAAAATCTTGATCTGCTGGTGGATTTTGCAGGGTAGCCGTTGTCAGGTGAAAGTTGGCCATTGTCGAATCAACCCCCAATCCCGCATATAATTGATTGGCCATTGCGATGAGGCTGTTGATCATTTTTCGCATTTGCGGCTTGAGATTTCGTTTATAAAAACATTGCACCAGAGTAAAGGCTATAAAGAGCATAAGGGTAAAATTGACAATAGCGACTGGATCGTGTTTGTAGCAATGATTCAGCGACCAATGCTGACTAAGGGACGGCGCATGAATAAACTGTTTATTGATCGCTCAGATTTGCATTAGATTCAGTCGCAATCGATTACAGTGAAACCGCAGGCATAGCTATTC
>JAGGWF010000073.1 GCA_021157685.1 Planctomycetota bacterium
CCCCGAACGCCGGATGGTCAACATAAGCGTCCGCCGTGACGAGGATAATGTCGGCCTGCCTCCAGCCCCACTGCCGCATTTCCTGATGAGTAGTTGGCAAAAAAGTCTTTTTCATACACAAAACCCAGAAACATGGGCCCGGCTGGACTCGAACCAGCGACCAATCGATTATGAGTCGATTGCTCTAACCAACTGAGCTACGGGCCCTTGATTGGTGGGGATTATAGCAGGGGCGTTGTTGCTTGTCAAGAACGCTGTTTTTGAGTTGTTTAAACCTGTTTTCGGGGGTATTGATACACCATTGAGATTATTGACCTGACAGGTCGATTGTGCCGCTTTATGCCCCGTTTTGACATCCAAAGCCGGTTGAATGGTGTTGTTTTTGACGTAGTTTTCAGAACCGACTGAATCATCAGTTCCGGTTTTCACTGCTGCCTGCAACTCAACCTCTGTCTCCACACTCTTACCATGTCAGATGTTCGGAATTAGTTACAAAAAAAACCTCTTTTTTGTAGTCCACGAGAACTATCCGGAACCAAGAGATTACAGACTCGCGATATTCAACTGGCGCGATGCCTTGGTTTCGTCAAGTCGTCCCACAGCTGTCGTAGTTGGTGATGCCTTAATCGTTTCGGGAGCTTTTTCGGCCGTCCGGGCCAATTCGATCATTGCATCAATGAACAAATCTATCGTTTCTTTACTCTCACATTCGGTCGGCTCAATCATCAAGGCCTCTTTGACAATGGTCGGAAAATACATAGTCGGCGGATGAAAGCCCCTGTCCAGCAGGCCTTTGGCAATATCGATGGCATGGACGCCGTTTTGGGCTTGCCGCGTGGCACTGAACACACACTCGTGCTTGCAGAGTTGTCCATGTTCGATATCATAATAGGGTTTGAGCTTTTCCTTAATGTAGTTGGCATTGAGTACCGCATTCTCGGCGACTCGCTCCAACCCCTCGTGACCCAGCATCAGGATATAGACATACGCCCTCAAGACAATCCCAAAGTTACCGTAAAACGGCGCGATATACCCAATCGATTTGGGCTTATGATAATCCAGGGCAAAGGTGCCGTCCTCGCGTTTAACCACCGTCGAGATCGGTAGATAGCGGGCCAGTCTTTCGACCACACCGACCGGACCAGAACCGGGACCACCACCGCCGTGCGGGGTCGCAAATGTTTTGTGAAGATTGACATGAACGATATCAAAACCCAGGTCACCGGGACGAACTTTACCCGTAATGGCATTAAGGTTCGCACCATCATAATAGGCCAATCCATCGACGCTGTGGATCAGATCGCAAATCTCCCTGACATGCGGATTGAACAAACCCAACGTATTCGGGCAGGTCAGCATGATGCCCGCCACCTCATCATCCAGCATCTCTTTTAACGCCTCGAACGACATCAGGCCGTTTTCGTCACTCGGTACCGACCGAACGGTATAGCCGGCAATCGCCGCACTGGCCGGATTGGTGCCGTGGGCACTGTCGGGGACAAGTATTTTCGTTTTGGTGTTGCCGCGGTCCTGGTGATAAGCAGCCATCATCATAATACCCGTCAGTTCGCCGTGCGCCCCAGCCATCGGCTGCATGGTAAAGGCATCCATCCCGCATATTTCACACAGGATCACATCCATCTCATACAGCACTTCCAACGCACCCTGCGTCAGCATGCCACCACTGCGAAGCTGAGGCAACAGCGGATGCAGGTGTGCAAAACCGGGATAGGTCGCAATGCGTTCACAGACCTTGGGATTGTACTTCATCGTACAGGAACCGAGCGGATAGAAATTAGTATCCACGCCGAAGTTGCGGCGGGACAACTCGGTAAAATGCCGCACCACATCCAGCTCACTCAATTCCGGCAGTTCGGCATCCTTTCCCCGAAGTAGCGATTGATCCAAATTAACACATGTCGGCACATCGCTTTTGGCGATCCGCAATCCACGACGACCTTTAACCGATTTTTCAAATACCAGTTCCATATTATTCCTTAGCCACAAATTAACACTAATCTTCACCAATAAAACTTTGCCACAGAGTTCACAGAGAACACCGAGAATACTATGTTAGGCCACCCATTCACACTTCCCTAAAATCCAACTGTCCGGCACAGGATGACTGATTAAAGCATGACCCGCATTTTCTTGCTTGTCATCCACAAAAAGCTCATCCCACCAAGAACCACTGGCTGGTTTTCGACTCCAAAATTTATCGTAACACTCTTTCTCATAATCATGTGCTTTTTTAGCATTGTAAGAATGTTTTTCTATCCCTTCCTTTTGCCAGTTGAGTCTCATTTCATTTCCAACCCCACACCGAATACCCAGAATCCGATTCCAAACAAAACTATTCACAAAAATTACTTCGGATTCAGGAACAGATAAATCCCACTTTATTTTCCTTGTCCCAGTCCTGCATATCTCATCTTTGCTTGTAAAACACCAAATAATCTGACCTTCCTCAATAGCTTTAGCCTTTTCTTTATTACTCACTTTCTTACTCAAACACTTCCATAACTCTGGATAAGCATCTTTGACACCTTTTATTTCTTTACAGTAAATTGATTTGCTATGATCTACACGGCCCTCGGAAATCAAAAAATCTTCTGAATGTATAGTCCAAAGATTTATCATTTTTTCAGATTTTATTTTCTCTTATTTCTCTGTGGCCTGTGGCTACAAAATCGCTTCGAGTTCTTCGGCGAGCATGCCGATTTGCTGTTTAGTTCGTTTTTCTGTTACGGCAATCAGGATGGAGTTGTCCATACCTTCATAGTACCGGCTCAACGGGAAACCCGCAGCAAAACCTTTTTCGATCAGTTTGCCGATGACATCGGCCGCATCATGCGGCAGGTCAAACACCATCTCGTTAAAGACCCACTTGGTATGAAAATGCGGCTTAACCCCCGGAATCGCCGTGAACCGTTGATACGCATAGCCGGCCTTATCCATACAAAGTTGAGCGGTTTCCTTTAGCCCCTCCTTGCCCAGCAGGGACAGGTACACCGTTGAGGCCAAGGCACACAATGCCTCATTCGAGCAAATATTTGAGGTCGCTTTATCCCGGCGGATATGCTGCTCGCGCGTTTGCAGAGTCAATACAAATCCGCGTTGACCCTGTGTATCAACCGTCTCACCCACGATTCGTCCGGGGAGGTTTCTTGCGTATTTTTTTCGTGTCGCCATGAAGCCCAAATACGGCCCGCCGAACGACATCGGCAAGCCCAAACTTTGCCCCTCGCCGGTCACAATATCAGCCCCCATCGCGCCGGGCGTTTTCAATATCCCCAGCGACATCGGATAACATGACACAACCAGTAAGGCCCCCTTTTCATGAGCGGCCGCTGCAAGATCGGTCAGATCATCAATACACCCAAAGAAATTCGGATTTTGCACTAAGATCACACCGGTTTCATCATCCAACGCATCTAAAATGGCCTCCCGGTTGGCCAGTCCTTCATGGTTCTTTGTCTCAACCAGATCCACCTTGAGGTTTCGTGAATAGGAATGGATCATCACGCGATAGATCGGATTGACCGAATCGTCCATAATAACCTTGTTGCGGCGAGCAATGCGAAGGCCCATCATCATGGCCTCGTACAGGGCGGTTCCCCCGTCATACATCGAGGCGTTCGAGACCTCCATATCCGTCAGGCGGCAGATCATCGACTGAAACTCATAGGTCGCCTGCAAAGTACCCTGCGAAATCTCCGGCTGATACGGTGTGTAAGCGGTGTAAAACTCCGCCCGCGAAAGTGTCGAGTACACCGCCGATGGAATGAAATGGTCGTAAAAACCACCGCCTAAAAATGAGGTTAAGTGGATATAATTCTTATCCGCAATTGCGGCCAAGTGATCCCGCACCTTCTGCTCGCTCATCCCATCCGGTATATTTAATCCACCGCAGCGCAATGATTCGGGAATGTCACCGAATAAATCCTCGGCCGTCAGCCCAATCTCAGCCAGCATCTCAGCCCGCTGCTCGTCTGTATTTGAAATATATGGCATCGTTTTTCTTCTACCCTTCCGTTTCCAGGAACTTCCCATAAGCCGCAGCATCCATCAAGGCATCCAGTTCGGCCAAGTCAGCAGCTTCAATCTTTATCAGCCAACCATCGCCATAAGCGTCTTTGCTAAGCATATCCGGGTTGTCTGGGGCATCTACATTGACGGCAATAATTTTCCCGGAAATCGGCATATACATATCGGCAGCACTCTTGACCGATTCGACAACTCCGAACGGCTCCTCCTTTTTGAACTCTTTACCAACCTCGGGTAATTCCATATACACAATATCACCCAACTGCTCCAGCGCGTAAACCGACAGGCCCACTGAGAAGACATCATCCTTCTGTTCTTTTATCCACTCATGTGATTTTAAATAGCGTGCATCCGCATCAATCATCATTTCAATCTCTCCTAATTATAGTTGTTATTGGGAAACATCTCCACAAACTCACGATATAGCGCAGGCAATCGCATCCCCACCGCCCATTGAAAAAGTCGGGCTATTCAGCGATAAAACCCTAAAAACATCCTCATTTTCTGAAGGGTCGCTCCACTAAGCTTTGATTTTTAATTCCTGCCTATCGCACTGATACTGCGACTCCCTTAAGTCAGATCTTCTTGATTGGCCTTGGCATCCTGCACAATCTCTTCCTGCGATTCGAAATCTTCTTCGATATTCAGGACTTCCTTGAGCGTAAATTTCGACAAGTGTCCGCGCATCTGCTCAAAAACCTCCAGCATCCTCGCCGGACCTGCTCGGTCGGCCTGCGCAAAGCTGATCTCGCCGATCGCTTTAGAAATCTCGTCCAGTGTAATATGCGTCCCATCGGTGGAAGGAACATAGCCCACTGACGGCTCATGAGTGCGGCACAACAATTCCGACCGAACCATCGTCTCCAGAATCTTTTCTGTAAAATCAACCGGCATCGAAAGCCGATACGCCACCGCCTCAACACTGACAGG
Source organism: Planctomycetota bacterium (assembly GCA_021157685.1). Lineage (GTDB taxonomy): Bacteria > Planctomycetota > Phycisphaerae > Sedimentisphaerales > Anaerohalosphaeraceae > 4572-13. Next base: position 4,978 of record JAGGWF010000073.1, read on the forward strand.
GTGCTGATCTTTTCGTTCAAACGCATTGAGAACATATTCCATCACACGAATGACAGTCTGGTCGTTAGCGAGGAAGCATTTATCCGATTTGTGGGTGCGCGAGATTTCCGCCGCATCGAGCCGTTTGATGTTCTGGGTCGCATAGGTCAGTTGAAGACCAAACAGGACAAATATCCATGTCCAGTAAATCCACAACACGGTCAGCGGGATGATACCGAGGATGCCCCACACCGCATTAAAGGGAACGAATTTTGTGACATACAACCCAAAACCCCACTTCGCAAGCGACCAGAGTAAGGCACCGACCGTCGCCCCCCACAAAGCAGCACCGGCATTGATTCGGGCATTGGGCAAAACGAAGTACATAAAGAAAAACATCAGCACACTAATCATGAAGGGGAACAACGGGCGAACATACGGCAGAATGTCCTGATGAAGGCCCTCCATCATTATAAAGCGGGCGGTAAAATGAATCCCCAGACCCAACAACAGGGGGCCGAGCGTAATCAGCGACCAGTAATTAATCATCCGTTTAATAAACGATCGGCCGGTCGGAATCCGGAAAATCGTATTAAACGAATTTTCAATAGTCGAAAATAATTTTATCGCGGCGTACATGAGTAAGAGACTGCTGACAAA
>JAGGWF010000143.1 GCA_021157685.1 Planctomycetota bacterium
CGAGTCATAATGAGGCCGTCAATATCAAAAAGCGATTTATTGACGGCGTTGACAAATGTTACTTTTTATTTTTAGAGCGAGAAGGCGTCAACCCAACGAACAATCTCAGCGAACAGGCGATACGATTTGTTGTGATCGACAGACGCATCACACAGGGGACACGTAGTTGGACTACAAAAGAAACAAAGGGTATGATAAAAGGCGAGCATTTTCGCTTATTGCCGGATGGGGCGGTGTTTATTAACACCGCAAGAGGGGCGATCGTCAATGAACAGGAGATGATAGAAGAGCTAAAAAAGAAGCGTTTTGTAGCTTGCCTGGATGCGACCGACCCCGAACCGCCAATAGAAAATAGTCCCCTGCGGACTCTTCCGAATGTTATTCTTACACCTCATCAAGCGGGTGCGATTGCCGAAAATATGTTGAGAATGGGGACATTTGTGGCCGATGAGATTGAGGCATTTGTAAATGGTCGTCCACAGCATTTTAAAGTCCTTCAGCATCAGCTCCGAATAATGGGATAATTATAAAGACTGGGTTTTATCAAAGCCGGCGGGGTACTTCAGATGCAGCAGTTGTCACAAACCGCTCCCGCAGGAGATTTTATGAAGCACGGAAATGATGTATAAGGGTAGCTTGGTAGATTATGTCAGCAGGCCGTAGTCTTTTAATGCCTGTTGCAGTACGGCTGCTTGGGTTGCATCCAGTTCCGTCATCGGCAGCCGCACTTCATCGGAGGCCATATTCAGCATTGCCATTGCTGCTTTGATCGGAATCGGATTCGTTGACAGTGACAGTAAGTTTTTGGACAGAGCAAACAGCTTACGATGCCATTTACGAGCCGAAACGAGGTCGCCTTCGAGGATTAGATCGGTCATGGCCTTGACATCGGCCGGGACGATATTGGCGGCAACACTGATAACCCCTTTGCCGCCAATTGATGCCAGTGGCAGTGTTAAGGAATCATCGCCCGAAAGAATCGTGAGGTCGCATCGCATGGCGATTTCACTGGCCATATCCAAACTGCCAGTCGCCTCTTTGACAGCGACAATATTTTCGTGTTTGGCTAATCGTGCGACTGTTTCGGCAGTTAGGCCGGACCCGCCGCAACGGCTAGGAATATTATAAAGCACCATCGGTAAATCTACCTCGTCAGCGATTGCTTTGAAATGCTGATAGAATCCTTCCTGCGTGGGCTTGTTGTAGTACGGGGCGACCTGTAATGATGCGTCAACGCCAATCTTTTTGGAAAAATCCGTCAGTTCAATTGCTTCGGCGGTGCTGTTAGAACCCGTTCCCGCAATCACCGGAACCTGTCCGTCAACGGTCTTGACGACATATTCGATTACGTGTTTGTGTTCGTCATAGCTGAGCGTAGGGGACTCTCCCGTGGTTCCGACCGGAACGATGCCATCGGTGCCGCTTTCCAGGTGGAACTCGACCAGTTCGGTGAGTGTTTCATAATCGACCTGTCCGTCTGCGAACGGGGTAATCAGAGCTACAAGTGTACCGCTAAACATTTTGGATTCTCCAATTTACAAAGGGGTTTCGATCAGCATTTTCATTTCTTCGACGGCCGGTCCGATGCCTGTCAAAACAGCGCGTGAAATAATGCTGTGGCCGATGTTAAACTCACACAGTCCTTCGATTCGGGCGACGGGACCGATGTTGCGATAGGTCAGCCCGTGTCCGGCGTGGACGATCAACCCGGCGGCCATCGCCATATCCCGACCATCGCGGAGTTCATTGAGGCGTTTTTCGATTTGCTTATCTTTGGTTGCATTGGCGTACATGCCTGTATGCAGTTCGATGGCATCACAACCCGCTTCGGCGGTTGCGGCGATCTGTTTTTCGTCGGGTAGGACAAAGGTACTGACCAGAATGCCTTTTTTGTGCATCCGCTTGGTGATTGCAGTCAACCGTTTCTGGAATTTCGCGCAATCCAACCCGCCTTCAGTCGTTAGTTCGGCCCGGTTCTCCGGAACGAGCGTGATCTGGTCGGGGCGAATTTTCTCGGCGATCTTGACGATCGACTCAGAAAGACACATTTCCAGATTGAGCTTGGAAGCCACTGTTTCCTTTAAGAGATGCACATCCCGGTCATTGATATGCCGCCGGTCCTGCCGCAGGTGGACGGTAATGCCGCTCGCTCCGGCCAGTTCACACTGCACCGCTGCCCAGACCGGGTCCGGCTCATCCGTTTTGCGTGCCTGACGAACGGTCGCTACATGATCGATATTAACATTTAGTAAAGCCATAATTTCCCTTCAAATAAATCAAACAAAGGGCATTATAACGCTGGAATGGCCACCTGCAAGGAGTAAAATCCTAAATTCTGATTGTTATAGCAGCGGAGATGTCGTATTCTGATCGATATGGAGATTACAGGCAAAACAGTGATCATCACCGGGGCTAGCGGTCAACTGGGCAGCGAGATTGCTCTGTGTTTTGGACGGATGGGGGCCAATTGTTTGTGTCATTACCATACTCATGAGGACGGGGCAAACGAAACGGTTGCGGCGATTCAGTCACTGGGGCGTAAAGCCGTTGCCGTGGGGGCGGATTTGGCTTTTGCGGATACGGCGGCACTGTTAATGGTCGAGGCACAGAAACTGGGGCCGGTGCGGGTGATCGTTAATTCCGCATCCATCTTTGCAAGGCAACCCATCGGAACCTTTGGCGAATCAGAAGTTTCGGAGGTTCTGGCGGTCAACCTTGCGGCCCCGATGCATCTTTGCAATGAATTCGTGAAATATCTGAAACACGCCGAACCCAACTTTCAGAAGGAACAGGAAACACTTGCGGCGATTATTAATCTGGTCGATGTTGCGGGGATCAAACCGTGGGGCGAATATGGGCCATACTCAGCATCGCGAGCAGGGTTGATCGGCCTGACAAAATCACTGGCAAAGGAACTGGCTCCCGCCGTGATGGTCAACGCCATTGCTCCGGGCATTGTAACATGGCCCGGAAAAATGGACCCCGCAGAAGAACAGAAACAACTAAAAATGATCTTGGCAGGGCGATTCGGCACCCCCAAAGATATCACCCGAACAATTGAATTCTTGCTGGATAACGATTACATCACTGGAGAAGTGATTAGCATTGATGGCGGAAGATCAATATAGGGGGTGTAAAATGTGTGAAAAATTGAGATTCTCTGGACAATTGTATTAAGGAGTTTCCCCGCGGCTGAGATACGGCTTCCAGATTTTCCAACCCTTTGTGAGAAGTTGCAGGCGTTCCTTAGATATCCCCAGCGTTTGTATCAAGGGGGCCTCTGTTCTATTGATCATCCCGGATTCGATGAGTGAATAAATTACATTATCACTGGCGTCAATGATGTTATCTTGGTTCAGGTCGTTCCACCATTTATTGCTGACTTGGCGATCTGGTCCGATTGACCAAGCCACGGAAAATCGCTGTTTGACAGAAGCATCCGAGGGCTGATCTTCATTGAATCGGACACGAATGGCATAGGCGGTATAATTCGGATCGGCAGCAAAATAGACATGCTCGACATTGTCATTGACGCTGTCGCTGTAGTCCAGCAGAACCTCTTCGTTCGGGTTATTCGTACTCATTCCCCATAGCTCAAGCCGAAGGTCGGTATCCTGTTCCAACAAATGCTTAAACGGATACTCTGATTGGTAAGCCCGATTCCAGCACAGCGTTGCGGTAATCATCTGATTGGAGTCGGAAACTTCGAACGCATACTCGTAGCCCCAATCCCCGCCCTGCAGAACACGATTATCCCAGCCAATAGCTTTGACCGGCCCCGGTTTTTCCATTCCGGCGATCAATTGTTCCTGTGCTGCAAGCCCATCCACCAGTCCCGCACCCTGAACGAAATCCAGCGGTGTTTCGTGGTCGTCATCCAGGGTGATTTGTCCTTTATGCCAGAAGGGCAGTTTTCTTGCTGAATTTAGTAGCACTGCTTTGAGAACCAAGCTTTTGCCCGGCTGGTTAAAATCTTTCTTCAGTGAAGCGGAGGAGGCCTTTTGCTCTAGTATCACGGCGGTGCCGGCGACGATAGGGGCGGCCAGTGAAGACCAGTTAGTTTTAAGTTCGTATCCGCTTTCATTTTCCGCCGCAGGTACTAAAGCTGTTCCCGGCGCAACGATATCCGGTTTGCAACGATGGTCTTCGGTTGGGCCGACGCTTGAATGAGTCGGCTTCGGTGTGGAAAAACTTTGCAAACTGATATTTCCATCGGTGTCTGTCACCGCATCGACAACGCCCACGCCCAGCACATTGGACCCTGCGCCCGGATAGAGCGGTTTTGGTGTGTATGCATTCGTTCCATTACCAATGCTTGCAACGACCAGAAAATCTTTTTCAGCGGCGGCCTGTTCCAAAGCTCGCGTCCACCAATCTTCGAAAATATCTCCCAAACTCAGCAGGATAATATTTTCCTTGATAGGGCGTTTTCCCAGTAAATGCAGGATTGAAAACTGCTCAAACTCATAGACATTGACGGAGGCGTCCGGACATGCGCCTTGATATTTGAATGTTCCAATATCAGGGTGTGTTGCGTTTTCATCCAATCCCAACAAGACGCCCGCGATTGAAGAGGCGTGTTCAGAAATTCCAAATCGCCCGTCCGTTCCATCGGCAAACAACACATCCGCATCATACATGCTGTTATGATCCATATTGAAACGGTAATCGTTTTGCGGCTTATCGTTTATGTAGGTTATGCTTCGGCAGATGACGCCGATAAAGATTCCTTTGCCGGTCAGATTCGGGTCTGTTTTCCAGAGCGAGCGAGTATTTGTAAAATCCAGAGCCGCTGGTTCCATTGGCAGCGTGTTGTCAGCAAATGCAATGGCGGTTAAACCTGCAAAAATAGCGACACACAAAAAAACGATGTTTTTTGCGTGTTGTGACCCGGAATAAGTTTTTTTTAACAGGTAAATCAATCGCTCTCCAAATAGCACACCAAATCTGTCCACCAGTATATCATAAAACTGCATGAAATTTCAAACAAATCGCTCGTACCGTTGCCTCAAAACGACAATTTCACGAGTGTGATAATCCTTGCTTTCGCTATCGGCTTTTGATATACTTCTGCCACATTCAGGATTTCGGCCAAATAAGGGCTTAAAAGAACTTAAAAGTCTATAGAGATTAAAAAAGACAAAAATTCCATGGAAACTCTGCTGAACACTAAACAGGTCAACGAGGCGATTCGGGAAATTGTCAAACAAATTAAGTCTGATATTCCCGCGCACACAGATATTGCCATCATCGGTATCCGAAGTCGCGGCGAAATACTAGCTCAACGCCTGAATACCACCCTTAAGGGTCATTTTTCAGGCCGGTTGCTCAGCGGCACACTGGATATTACCCTTTATCGGGACGATCTCAACGAACCCAAAGAAACTCAGCTGGCCGTTCGCAGCACAGAAATAGATTTTGATATCACGGATAAGTTGATTCTGCTGGTGGATGATGTTCTGCACACCGGTCGCAGTGTTCGTGCCGCGATGGATGCGCTAACGGATTTTGGTCGGCCGCGATTGATGCGATTGGCGGTGCTGGTGGACCGCGGTCATCATGAATACCCTATTTGTGCGGATTATGTGGGGATTAAAACGGAAGTGGATCAATCACGGTCAGTTCATGTACACTTTACCGAGACGGACAAGGAAGATCGGGTAACTATAGAATGATGGGCGGAAAGAGAAAATCGAAGAAATTTCAGTGGTCGCGAAAGCATCTCATTGGGTTGAGCGATTTGAGCCGTCAGGAGATTGAATTCATTCTTGACACGGCGCAGGGCTTTGAGAAGTTCAGTACGCGGTCGATCAAAAAGGCCCCAACGCTGCGGGGGAAAGTTGTCGTCAATATGTTCTTTGAGGACAGCACACGCACACGGAACAGTTTTACGCTGGCGGCCAGTCGGCTCAGTGCCGATGTGATTGAGTTCAGCAAAAAAGCCAGCGCTGTCAGCAAGGGCGAAACGCTGATCGACACCGCACGCAATCTGGAGGCGATGGGGGTGGATGTTGTTGTGATCCGCCATGGTGCTGGTGGTGCTCCAAAGTTGCTGTCTCGTTCCATCAATGCCTGCGTGGTCAATGCGGGTGACGGTTTTCATGAGCACCCAACGCAGGCACTGCTGGATGTATACACGATCCGCCGAGAGCGAGGTTCGCTTGAGGGTCTCAAGATTGGTATTGTTGGCGACATTACACATTCTCGCGTGGCCCGTAGTGATATTTATGCTATGACCAAACTGGGTGCAGAAGTAACGCTGATTGGTCCGCCGACACTGATGCCTGGCGGTGTTGGGAACCTTCCGGTTAAGATTTCCTATAATCTTGACGAGGTTATCGAAGACCTTGATGTCATCAATATGCTGCGAATTCAGTTTGAGCGAATGGGAGGCAATCCCTTCCCGTCCGTCCGTGAGTACTCGCACTATTTCGGCCTGACGGCGGATCGGATGAAACGTGCCAAGCCGGATATCATCGTGATGCACCCGGGCCCGATCAATCGCGGCTTGGAGATTGAATCGGAAGTGGCTGACGGCCCCAACAGTGTTATTCTTAAACAGGTGGCCAATGGGTTGGCCATTCGTATGGGGGTTCTCTTTCTGGTAAATCAAGCCGCAACCCAAAAGGGGAAAGAAGAATAAATGGCGAAACAGGTTTCCGAAAAAATATTGATCAAAAACGGTCGCTTGATTGATCCCAAAAACAAGATCGATCAAGTAACGGATTTACTTATTGATGATTTCAAAGTGGTTAAGATAGCAAACAATCTGAATGATTCGGCTGTTCGTACGATTGATGCAACCGGCAAGATTGTCGCTTCGGGCTTAATTGACCTGCATGTCCACTTTCGCGAGCCTGGCGATGAGGAAGAAGAAACGATCGCCTCTGGTTCGGCGGCGGCGGTGGCGGGCGGTTACACCTCGGTGGTCTGTATGCCCAATACAAATCCGCCTGTTGACAAGGCCACGGCGGTTGAGTATGTCCATCGTATGGGTCGTCAGGCCCGCAAGACCTTTATCTATGTGATGGGGGCCATTACAAAGGACCGTGCTGGCCAGGAATTAGCCGAAATGGGGCTGATGGCCGAGGCGGGAGCGGTGGGCTTTACAGATGACGGTTGCGGTGTACAGGATGCCGGTGCGATGCTTCGAGCCATGAAGTATGTTTCGATGTTTGATCTGGTTATTTCGCAGCATTGTGAAGACCATTCGCTGGCCCAAAACGGTGTGATGAATGCCGGCTACAAGGCGACCGTTCTGGGACTTGCCGGGATGGATCCGCTGGCCGAGGAAATGATGCTTTGGCGCGATATTCAACTCGTAAAAAAAACCAAGGCTCGCTACCATGCGCAGCATATCTCCACCGCCGGATCGGTTAAGATTATCCGCGAAGCGAAGGAACAAGGGCTTCCTGTGACCTGTGAGGTTACGCCGCACCATCTTTTGCTGACCGAAGAAGCTGTTGCCGATTATGATACGAACTTCAAAGTTAATCCGCCGTTGCGGACACAAAAAGATGTCGAAGCACTCCGGCAGGCCGTTAGCGACGGTATTGTCGACGCATTGGCGACGGATCATGCCCCGCACCTGCAAAGCGAAAAAGAGCTGGAGTTTGTTTCCGCACCCTGCGGGATGGTCGGAATCGAGTGCGCGCTGCCGCTGTATCGCAAAGCGCTGATCGATACTGGCATCTGCGACTGGTCACAGATGCTGGCAATGTTGACCTGGCGGCCTGCTGAAATCATCAAAGCTCAAAAGGGCAGTTTGGCGGTGGACGACCGTGCCGATATCGTCATTATCGATCCCGATGCACAGTGGTCGATTGATGTGAACCAATTCCATTCCAAGAGTCGAAACTGCCCGTATCAGGGGTGGGATGTTAAGGGGAAAGTTCTTTATACGCTGGTGGCCGGCGAAGTTCGTTTTGAAGCGAAGGGGCACGATGCCGTATCTGATTGACGGTTACAATCTACTTCGGGCCGTTCAGGGAATAGAGGAATTCTCCGCACTGACGGACATTCAAATGTGTCGGGCTGTTTCAGATTATCTTAGCTCTGTGCGTGATCACGGGCATGTTGTTTTTGACGGCGTCGGCCCGCCCGACAAGGCCGCTTTTGGCGGGATACCCTGCCTGGAAGTTTATTTTTCAGGCGAGGCCTGCGAGGCCGACGATATCATCGAAGACAAGATCGTTGATAATACGGCTCCCAAGAGCTTGGTGGTTGTCAGCTCGGATCGCCGTATCCGCAGAGCGGCCGCCAAACGAAAAGCCATTGATGTCCCCGCTGATTTGTTTTGGCAAACATTGTTGGCCCGGCTTGAAAAACAAGCCAATCGACCCGCTCCGGAACCAACGGAAAAACGCCACGGCCTGACCGAACGAGAGGCCGATCTCTGGTTTGATATCTTTGATCTTGACCAATAAATTATAAAAGGCCATAAAAAGGGCGTTTTTGGGCTGTTTTTAGGTTTTCCCGACTTTACATGTAACGAATGGGTGGATACTACAACTGTTACTATATAGGAGGTGGTGTGCGCGTCTGTTGTTGCCTAAGTTAAGGCCAATAAACGCCGATTAAAAACACGAGCCTACCATAAATATTTTTCTCAAAAAAGAGAGAGTTTGGCAGGATTAAAGGGATTTGGAAAAGAAACAGAAAATCGGGGTTTATTTATTATTAATGGCGATTCTCATGCTTTTTCTGAGTAGTTGCAGGACGCAGGAAGAGTATAAAGAACAGGCCGACGAAGAGGCATATACAATTCTTGACCAGAAATGACAACCGGAACTTGGTGTGAGGGTCAATTACC
>JAGGWF010000241.1 GCA_021157685.1 Planctomycetota bacterium
ATCCACGAATATCAGACTGATTCATCGTCGAAGCCGCCTGCACCTGGAAGTGTCATAAATAAAAATGTGAAGAAAATCGAAAAAATGAGTTCTGGAACTTGACAAAGGTCGTTCCATATCAGCCGGGGGCGTAAGGGCGTGTTGCCCAAATAAGCCACACTATTTTTCCTTGAACGCCGCGAGGGACATGAAGTTGAAGCACTGGAACCAGAGGTGGGCTTTGGTGAAACCGCTTGTTTTCAGACGGGTGCGATGTGTGGTCAGTGTTTCCGGAAGAAGAACATTTTCCAGCGATTTTCGTTTCTGGGCCACTTCCAGATCGCTGTAGCCCATGAGCTTTTTGAATTCATGGTGCATATCGGTTTCGAATGCCTCTTTATCCGCATCCTCGAAAGCGATCTTTTCCGACAGCAGCAAAACCCCGCCGGGGCGGAGACCATCGTAGATCTTTTGAATCATCGCGTTCCGTTGGTCCGGCGACAAAAACTGCAAGGTGAAATTCATCACGACCACCGAGGCATTCTCGACCGGCACATCCCGAATATCGGCCTGTTTTACTTCCACCGGTACACCGCCGTCGTCCAAAGCCGCAATCTCACGGCATTGAGCCGCCATCGATTCGGAATTATCCACCGCGACAATCCTGCATCCGGGCTGAATAATCCCCTTTCGCATCGCCAGCGCAGACGCCCCCAGCGAGCAGCCCAAGTCATAGCAGACGCTGCTCGCCTGTGCATATTGCTCGGCAAAGACCTTCGTCATCGCGATCACCGTCGCATACCCCGGCACAGACCGCCGGATCATATCGTCAAACACCGCCGCGACAGCAGCATCAAACACAAAATCCGCCACCCGCTCACGATAATCTGAATACAATGTATCTTTAGGTTCCATTGGTCAATTTCTTCCTTAAAAAGCGATAATTTCACATTTTACCGCTGTTTTCGCAACTCGTCGAGGGTATTTTGGGGTATCTGGCACTCAATTTCGCACTTGGGCTTGCATTTTTCCGGGCAATCTGTACAATGGCGTGCCTTGATGAACACAAAATACAGACCAATACCAGTGAGTATGAAAGGAATACCCTATGGGTCGAGGTGACAAAAGAACCGAAAAAGGCAAACGGGCGCGTGGATCGTTCGGCAATATCAGAAGTAAAAGCGGCCTCAAAGCCCGCGCCATCGCAGCCAAGACCGCACCGAAAGAAGCACCAAAAACAGAAGAAGAACCTGCTGAAGCAACTGGAACACCCGAAGCAACAGCATAGTGTTTTTTCTGCGAAGTTGAATACAAGTCCCCTTATCAGTTACAAACTGAGAGGGACTTGTTCGTTTTGGGAGGGTCTTGTTTGGACGATGCATTAGACAAATTGGCCACACCCTGCTACCTGATCAATCTGGGTCTGCTGAAGAAGAATCTTGAGGTTCTCAAAGAGGTTCAGGCTCGAACCGGTTGTAAAATCCTTCTGGCCCAAAAGGGCTATGCCGCATGGAGTACCTATGACCTGTGCGGTCAATACCTCGCCGGAACCGCCGCCAGTTCACTGCACGAAGCCAAACTCGGCAACGAATATTTCCCCGGCGAAGTCCATTTATGCGCCCCGGCGTATCGTGACGATGAAATGGACGAATATCTCCGCATCGTCGATCACATTATCTTCAACTCTTTCGCCCAATGGAATCGTTTCAAAGCCAAAGTCCAAGGTACCTCCCGACAAATCGAGTGCGGCCTGCGGATCAACCCGATGCACTCGGAAGTGAAAACAAAGATCTACGACCCCTGCGCTACCGGTTCCCGCCTGGGCATCATCACTGATCAGTTCAAACCGGACGCACTGAACGGCATCACCGGTCTGCATTTTCACACGCTATGTGAATTGAACGCCGATTCACTCGCTCGCACACTGTCGGTTGCGGAAAAACAGTTCGGCAAAACCATCAAACAAATGGACTGGGTCAACTTCGGCGGCGGCCATCACATCACCCGATCCGATTACGATATTGACCTGCTGTGCCAACTTATTACGGACTTTTACAAGCGATATCCCAACTTAGAAACGATTTATCTCGAACCCGGCGAGGCCATCGCGCTGAATACCGGCGTACTGGTCGCATCCGTCCTAGATATCGTGCATAACGAGGTAGATATCGCGATTCTGGACGCCTCTGCCTCGGCCCACATGCCCGATGTTCTCGAAATGCCCTATCGGCCCAATATTGCGGACGCCGGAGAACCCAACGAAAAGCCCCACACCTATCGACTCGCGGGGCCGACCTGTCTGGCCGGCGATGTGATTGGTGATTACTCGTTTGATAAACCGCTGGCTATCGGCGACAGGCTGGTGTTTGGCGACATGGCTCACTACACAATGGTCAAAAACACGATGTTCAACGGTATCAACGCACCCGACATTGTCCTGTACGATTCGGCCAAAGATGAATACACCCTCCAGCGCCGCTTCACCTACGACGACTTCAAAAACCGCCTGTCTTGAGTTCATCGAATGGCCCGTCCTGAGCAAAGCCGCCATCAAAGCATTTTTTTGCTGACAACTGCTTACTGATCATTACTCACTGAAAATCCACCGGCCAGAAGATACGGTCGCCATGCTCGCCCCACTGGCGTTTTTTACCATTTTTATCTGTGCCGGGAGTACCGCCATCGTCGGTGAAATTTAACCCGATACTATAAAGCGTAAAACTATCTTCGGTCTTTTTGTAAACCAGCGGAGCATCACTGTAGGGATCCATCGGTATTGTTTTCAGATATCCCTTTTCAAGCAATTCATCCCAGTTGTGCGGCAACCGTTCGTTTTCTTTTTCAAAGCGCAAAATAGAAAGTGTCCCTATCAATCCCGCCTGTCCCGTCTGGACCCGCCATGAGATATTGATCACTTTTATCATAGCCGGAGCTGTAACATTTGACATTGATATTGCCGGTATTGTGGTATTCTTTTCCATAAAGAAAATTTCCGGTGTGCTAA
>JAGGWF010000109.1 GCA_021157685.1 Planctomycetota bacterium
AATACAAACCGCTAACACAACAAAAATCTGCTACAAAACAAAATCTTGCGGAATTGCTGTATAGCCAACTGTCTTCTTGCAATCCATGTCTAATCCGATATACTTGTCCATTAGGAGCCTCCTGTGTAAAAAGGTTAATGTGGCGTTTCGACGACCACGATTAAAAACTGGGGCGTTTATACGACCCCGTAGTATAACCCATACCGGAGGCTCCGGTTACATAGCTTATCCGTGGTTCCCAAAAGCGATGAATATTACCGTTGACAATTTGAGTTTGGCTTACGACGGACACTCGTTGTTCGAGGATGTGTCATTTGAGGTGCGCTCTGGCATGAAATACTGTATCAGCGGCCCGTCGGGTTGCGGCAAGAGTTCGCTGTTTCGGGCAATACTGGGTTTTGTCCAACCGCGGCAGGGCGATATTGTTATTGACGGCTTGTCTCCGCAAGGCAAAGATGTGTGGCAGGTAAGGCATAAGATTGCATATGTTACGCAGGAGCCGGACTTGGGGCAGCAATCCGTTCTTGAGCGTATCCGCCAGCCCTTTGGTTACAAAGCAAACGCACATCTCCAATGGCAGACTGAAACAGTTCATGAATGGTTTCAGTGCTTCAAACTGCCGCGCAAACTTTTGTCAAAACAAACCACAGACCTCTCCGGCGGCGAAAAACAGCGTGTCGCGATTATCATTGCCTTGCTTCTGGATCGTCCGTTATTGTTTCTGGACGAGCCGACCTCCGCCCTCGACAAAGAAAGCAAACAGATTCTCAAGACGGTTCTTGACGGCCTGCAAAAGACCGTTCTGTTTATTTCTCACGAAGATGTTCTGTTGACGATTGCCGATGCGGTTTTAGAACTCGCCCCTATCGGAGGGCATGGCTATGAATGAAACGCCGATCCATTTGTGGGGCCTTGTCGCCGGCTATGGTTTGTTGATCATTCCGCTGGCGGTACTCTTACGGACGCGGACGCCACTGGTCGGAAAAATGCTGATCGGTGTTGTTCGTATGACCGTTCAACTCCTTCTGGTCGGCTTTTACCTCCAGATTGTTTTTGATCTGAACCACCCCTGGCTCAACGGTGTGTGGGTGCTGGTGATGATTGGTGTCGCGGATATCTCCATTATTCGTGGTGCGGGTTTAAGAATCCGAAAACTGGCGCTGCCGCTGTTTTTGTCGTTGCTGATCGGGATCGCTGTACCACTGTTGTTTTTTCTCGGGGTTATTCTCCGGCAGTCCTGTTTATTGGAGGCGCGGTTTGTGATTCCGATTGCCGGGATGATTCTCGGCAACTGCCTGCGGGCGAACATCATCGGGATCCGCCGATTCTATCAGTCGATCCGGCAGGGCGAAAAGGCATTCTGCCAGCAACTTGCGGATGGCGCGACACTGCACGAGGCGACAAGTCCCCATTTGCAGCACACCCTGCAGGAGGCATTGGCCCCGACACTGGCCACGATGGCGACGATTGGGGTTGTTTCGCTGCCAGGGATGATGACCGGCGTGATTCTCGGTGGGGCGGACCCGATGACGGCGATTCAGTACCAGATTGCCATTATGATCGCGATTTTTACGGGAACCGGTATTACCATTCTGTTGGGAATTTTATTGACCCGGCGGGTGGGATTTGATGATTTTGGGATGCTAAAAAGGGATATTTTTAAGCTCTGACAGGACTGTCGAGGCGGCGCATAAAAAAGGGCATGTGAAATGCCCTTGAGAATCCAAAATAGTGGGACAAATCCGGCGGTGTTTATGAATTGCCGGGTGTGGCGGCGGGGTGTTCGTTTTCGTTCTTTTCTTTTTGGATCGCCAGATAGATCTCTTTGCGATGGACGGTGATACTCCGTGGGGCGTTAATGCCCAGACGGACCTTGTCACCGCGAACATCCACGATGGTGATTTCCACATCATCGCCGATCATAATCGATTCATCCTTTTGTCTACTAAGAACCAACATGGCTCACTCCCTGATATATTCCATTACTTTGTCGGTTTTCGGCCTCGGTACGATCCTTCGGCCCTCAAACCAATGTCCTATAACCTCTATACGAATTCAAAAGACACAAGGTCGGGAAAAAGTAAATTTCCAAGCCCTTGCCCCGCATCATCCGCATCCGGGCAAAAATAATTTCGACTATTTAGGGTATTACAAGTAATGAAATTTATGAAAAGTGTGAATTATTTCAATAATATGCCAGCCGGATATCGATAAGTCCTTTTGTAGAAATAAGATGCGAACAACAAAACAAGTAAACGACAACCTCGTTTAAAGCATATTTTGAAATATTATCGGGTCATTCGGGATGTTCGGCGTGGTGTTTCATATAAATCGAAATCCAGTATCCCGTCATGGCGCCAAGGATCGCAAAGGGAGCAAACTGGACAGGGAGAATCGCGTAAATGGAGTTCGGGAAGAAATCGATCGGCCAGGTTTTGACCATATAGGCTAGTGTGTCGGAGCCGACGAATTTTGAGAAGAGTCCGATGTAGATCACCGCCGCACCGATTATGACGGGGATGAAATGGGCCCGCAGGAACTGTTTGGCCACAAATCCGGCAATTGCGACAGCTATGAAAACGCCGAAAACGATTTGCCGGCTGCCGGGATGTCCGACGACGAAGCCCATATTTTCGTCGATCTGTCGGATGTCTTGGGCGAAAATGCCAATGGTAAAATATACAATGGCCGCCGCGGCGACTGCGGCGATGCCGAAATTGGTCCAGTAATTTGGTTTCTTTTCGATTTTTGGTGGCTGTTCAGCGGTGGTGGTTTTGTTGGCGATTAGCTTTGCGGTCAGATAAGAGCCAAAATAGCCCGCCGCACAGATACCCAGCCAAAACAGCAGTTCCCATCGCAGGACCCCATACACTGTGTTTCGCGCATCGAGTGAGGAGTTCGTTAACAACAGTTGACGTAGGCCGCCGCTGGTGATTGCCAATGTCGCCACTCCGGCCGGTGCGGCGAAAGGTCCCAATGCACCGCCAAGTGGTTGACAGACCAGCGTACCGACAATGCCCGCCGCAAAGCCCAAACCGATCAGGATTGCCCCATTAACAATGGATATTTCGCCGGTAAACAATGATATTGCACCCAGCGGGTCATCGGGGCGAACCAGCGGATAGCCGATTGCCGCGACGATCAGTGCACCGACCGACAGGGCGGCCAGAATACGCAGACGCAACAACCAGTCCACATTGAACAGGCCCAGTCCAAAATATATCAGTACCACCGCCGCGATGATGCGGAGCGTGATTGGATACAACGATTCCATACCTATACTCACGATTAAGATTTCCCGTTTTTGCGCGGCTTCGTAGCTCTGCGGCCAAAGTTACGGCTTTATTCGTGGAATTTATTACCCTATAAAAGGGTATCCTTTCGTTAATGGCCACTAAGATATCACACCTGATCCGGAAATGCCAAATAAAATTAGTGCCTTAAAGGCGCATAACTAAAACCCTCAAAAGCGCTTCGCTGTTTTGGGTTTGCCAGTATGGGCACCAACTTAGGCCCAAAGGGCCACCGATTATAGTAGCCGCCGGTGCGTAAGCCCCCGGAATAAATGCTCCCACATACCCCTATGACCAACATGGGTGTCATTTTTATCGGTCTATGAGGTGATGCTGTCAACTTTTTCTGCTTCCAATGCCTGCTCTGTGGTCATTTCTTTTTTCAGTTCCGCTAAATGGTCCATATCAAAGCTGGAAACATCCGCCGACAATGCCGTCGCATATTTTTTTGCAAGGGTGTAGTTTGGCCGAGACCTTACAAAAGAACAGCAGATGGCTTTTTCAGCAAGCTCCAATTAGAGTTTGCTCTGTTATTTCAGCCATGTTGCGCCGAGTTGGCCGCAGGCGGCTTTGATACTCCGGCCGCGTTTGAAGCGGATGTTGGTTTCGATTCCTGAGCGTGTCAAAATCTGTGCGAACTCTTTTATCTGATGCGTAGAACTGGCGTTATACCGGCAGCTCGGGAACGGATTCAGCTCGATTAGATTCGCATTGACCCTTAGCGGCTTGAGTAACCTGACCAATGCCTTGGCGTGCTCAATCTGGTCATTGATGCCGTCAATCATGCAGTACTCAATTGTGATGCGTTTGTTGGTTAGCTTCTGGTAGCCCTTCAGGGCGCCAATGATCTCTTCGAGAGGATGTTTCCGTCCAACTCGCATTAACTTTGAGCGAATCGCATCATTCGGTGCGTGCAGGGAAACAGCCAACCGCGGGCGGATTTCATGGGCTGCGAGTTTGGTAATCTCTTCCGGCAGCCCACAGGTGGAGATTGTAATACGCCGGATGCCGATAGTACGGCCGCGTTTGTCATTTAAGATTTCGATTGACCGCATCACATTGTCAAAATTATCCAGTGGTTCGCCCATCCCCATATAAACCAGATTGCTGATTCGGCCGCAAATGCTTTCGGCGTGATATACCTGATCGACAATTTCTGCCGCCGTCAGATCTCGCCGGAATTTCAGTTGTCCCGTTGCACAAAATTTACACCCCATCCGGCAGCCCGCTTGCGTCGAGACGCAGAGTGTATTGCGGTCTCCGTCTTTGAGCCGCACCGCCTCAATTTTTGCGCCATCACAAAGGCCGAACACGAATTTGACCGTGCCGTCCGGGTCATCGTGTTGGTCAAGGGGGGCGAGGGATAAAATGCCGAAGCCCTCATCGGCCAATTGTTGACGGAATGCTTTCGACAGGGGGGTGATAGCGTTGATCTCTGTCGCATCCTTTTGATGGATGAATATGAATAGATACTGCCCGCAGAGCGGTTTTTGCTGGTGCGAAGCGACGATTTCAAGCAGTTCGCTGTAGGTTTTATCTTTTAGGTCTTTATCCATACGGGTAGTATAGTTGCACCGAAGCGATGAAAGCAACGATAATGTTGGTTAGGAAAAATCTGAGTCGAGGTCAAGATCATCATTGCCCAAAAAATCGTTTGTAAAGATGTTGTCGATATCCATCGTCTTGCCTTGTCCGGCATTGCCGTTTTCCAAACTCTCCATGATGTCATCAAAATCAGCTTCCTGTGTTTCATCCTGTCCTGCAGCCGTTGCTTGAGGTTGGGCCTGTTCGGCCGGCGGCGGCAGGAACTTATCAAATGTCTCCGGGAGACCGTCGATTTGGAAAATGAATTTCACCGGGCCGATATCGAGGATGTCACCGGCTTTGGCCTGAGCCTCTTCAACCGGCTCGCCATTGAGATGGATGCCGTTTCGGCTTTTCAGATCCCGGACCATGACTTTGCCATATTCGATATAAATCTGGCAATGACGACGGGACACGACCGACAGAGGGATGCACATATCACAATCCTGGCGGCGGCCAATGAAAGTTACGGCACTGGGTAACGGGAACGACTGAGTGGTTCCATCTTTTTTGATGAATACCAGATTAACCTCCATGGTGACCTCCTGATAGGTTCTATAATTTGCCAGATGCAGTATATTATAGTCCATATTTCCCTCAATACAAGCAAAAAGGTGTTCCAAATTGGGTTTGTTTTTTTGCCAATGAGTGGCAAGATAAATAGCTCTACAAGTCGCTGATTGATGTCTGAAGGGGTGGGATTTCGATTCTTGTATATTATAGATTTTCTGACTTGACATTTGGGGGCCTTTTTTTTAAACTATAAACAAAGGTTTTTAGCGAGTTAGCATTGTATCAAGAGAATTTTGCACGCATTTTGGGTTAAAACAGAGGTATTGGACTAATTAGATGGCAAAAGCAAAACTTCCTGACGGAAGCATTTTAGAGGTTGCTGATGGGGCAACGGTTGCGGACTTGGCGGCTCAGATTGGGCCTGGACTGGCACGGGTGGCCCTTGCGGCGAAAATCAATGATCAACTTGTGGACCTTTCGACACCTATTACCGGCGATGTCGCCGTGGTTATTATCACTTCAAGAGACGACATAGGTCTTGAAATTGCCCGCCATAGCTGTGCGCATGTTATGGCCGAGGCAATTTGCTCGATCTGGCCAAAAACGCAGCTTGTGTACGGACCGACGGTTAATGATGGGTTCTACTATGACATTGATCTGGACACACCCATTCGGCCGGAGGATTTTGAACGCATTGAGCAGAAGATGGCCGAGATTATCAAAGAAGACACACCGTTCGAGCGGATCGAAATGAGCCAGGATGACGCGATTTTGAAGATGGCCGGAGAGAAATATAAGCTGGATAATATCGAGCGTGCGACAGGTGATGTCATCAGTTTTTATCGTCACGGCGGCGGGGTCTTTGAGGACTTGTGCCGCGGCCCGCATATTTCACGAACCGGCTCGATTGACTCGAAAGGGTTTAAGATTATGTCTGTGGCGGGGGCGTACTGGCATGGGGATTCGACACAAAAGATGCTGCAGCGCGTGTACGGAACCTGCTGGCGAAATAAGAAAGAATTGACTGCATATCTGAACCGGCTGGAAGAAGCAAAAAAACGCGATCATCGCGTCATCGGCAAGCAGATGGACCTGTTCAGTTTTCATGAAGAAGGGCCGGGTTTTGCGTTTCTGCATCCGAAGGGGATGAAGGTTTGGAACGGGATTATTGACTTCTGGCGGGATGTGCATCGCCGGCATGAGTACGAAGAGATCAAAACGCCGATCATGCTGAATGAGTCGCTCTGGCATAAATCCGGCCATTGGGATAACTATAAAGAAAATATGTACTTCACCACGGTCGATGAGATTACCTATGCGGTCAAGCCGATGAATTGCCCCGGCGGACTGTTGGTTTATAACAGTCGAAAACATTCGTACCGTGAACTGCCGATGCGGATGGCGGAGTTGGGATTGGTCCACCGCTATGAAGCCAGCGGAATGATGCACGGGCTGGTGCGGGTGCGTCAGTTTACTCAGGACGATGCCCATATTTTCTGTATGCCGGAGCAGATTCAAAGCGAGATCGTCGGAGTCATCGACTTGCTTCAGGAGATGTACGCTGCGTTTGGGTTTGAGGATTATCATGTCGAGTTGTCCACCCAGCCGGAAAAACATATCGGCTCCGATGAGATTTGGGAGACAGCGACAAATTCGCTCAAGGGTGCTCTTGAGCGTAAGCAGATGGATTATCAGATCAATGAAGGCGACGGGGCGTTTTACGGCCCGAAAATTGATTTCCATATCAGCGACTGCCTGAACCGGTCGTGGCAATTGGGGACGATCCAGTTGGACTTTTCCATGCCCGAGCGGTTTGAGCTAAGCTATACCGCCGCGGACAATACCGAAAAGACTCCCGTGATGATCCACCGGGCGATCCTTGGGTCACTGGAGCGATTTCTTGGGATACTCATCGAGCATTATGCGGGCAATTTTCCGATCTGGCTGGCACCGGAGCAGGTGCGGGTGCTACCGATTAGCGAAAAAACAAATGACTACGCGAGGGATGTACTCAGCCAGCTTAAAGAAGTGGGGTTGATTGTGACTTTGGATACCTCCGATGATAAGGTTGGGGCCAAGATTGCCCGTGCCCATGCCGACAAGGTTCCGTATATGCTGGTGGTCGGTCCGAAAGAGGCCGAAGCGGGCGTGGTCAATGTCCGAATGCGGCAGAGTACGGAAACAAAAATCATCGCCCTGAGTGATTTGATTTCAATTATACAGGGAAAAATCGCCGATAAATCATTGGACTTAATGATTTAGGATAAATAATTAAAATTCAAGTAAAATCAGACATAGAAAGTTATCTTGAAAGGTAGGAATCATTAGCAAGCAGAATTTACGTGTCAATGAGCGGATTCGAACCAGCCCGATCCGGCTGATCGATGAAAACAACAACCAGGTGGGGCTGGTCGATGTCAAGGATGCCCAGTTTAAAGCTCATAATCTGGGTCTGGATCTTGTCGAGGTTTCGCCGAATGCCGAGCCGCCGGTCTGCCGGATTATGGACTATGGCAAACACCTGTACGAGCAGAAGCGAAAAACAAAACTCAGCCAGAAAAAGCAGCATGTTGTCTCGCTCAAAGAGATTCGCCTGCGTCCTAAAATTGACGATCATGATCGAGATATCAAGATCAATCGAGCCGCTAAGTTTCTGGACAAAGGACATAAAGTGCAGTTTACCATGCTCTTTCGCGGGCGCGAGATGATGCATGTCGATCGCGGCCGTGAGATCATGAATGAGGTGACCGAAACCTTGGCCGAAAAGAGCAAGGTCGAGCGAAGACCTGTAATGCTCGGTCGCCGCATGACGATGGTCGTATCGCCCGAAAAACAGCAGTAAGCTATCAGAGCCCAGAGCCGTGACAGTCATGGAGCGGTTTAAAACTCTCCCCCTGCTAAGGGGGAGTCGAGGGGGTTGTTCCCTGCTAAGGGTTGGTTAGGGATATTGGATTTTGTGCATGAAACAGAACACCCGGCGGTGATCTATGCATTCGAAGACAGCAAAGCATTCCACCTGATGCGGATGGACGGCGGTATGCATTGCTGAAGTAAAAAACATACTGCTGTTATATCACTGCACCTTTCGTCGCTGGTTCAGAGCAATCAGCCCTGAAAACTTCAGAATGGAGTTTTTCCGAGCAGATATTGAGCCATAGGTCGCTTTGAGCTCCGCCGCCAGTGGCAACAATTTTTTTGGGTTTATGATTGGGGCAAAGCTTTCCCACTAATTCTTTCAAAGTATTGGCGGTTGATTCCATCAGAGCGTACATGAAATGACCATGATTATGACATGGCATGATATTTTCAAATGCTGTTTCAAGGGTGAAAAATTTGTAGGCGAATGCTTTTACTGTCAGTCCATCGCTGCTGCTGACTTCAAGAGCCATTTTATTTAAATCTTCCATAGAATGTTGGGAGGCAAAATTGTTTTTATACCACTCCAGTGATACGGCTCCATTTTCATCAAATGCTAACTGACAGTATTGCCCTTTTTTCCAAGGTGAAATACAAATATCTTTTTGCGGAATGTAGTGGTCCGTGAAATTTACACAAGCCAGAACCGTTCCGATTGAGATACTCAGGTCGGCGTTTTTTTTCAATCCGGCTCCCAATGCGGCCATGTGGTGGTCCAGAGAACCGGCATAAAGAGGAATATTTTTTTGGACTCCGATTAAATTGCTACTGGCTTGATTTGTCTTTCCGATTTCAAAACCAACCTCCAATCGTAGTGAAAATAGATTTACATCCAATCCCAGTATATTAAACGCTCTGTCCCAGTATTGGCCACTTTGACAGTCAATCAGCCCAAGCAACGAGGCTGTTCCGACATCACCTGCCCTGATGCCAGTGAAAAGATAGGTGAGATAATCCGGAATGGTCATAATATGCTGAACTTTTTTCCAGGTATCAGGCTGATTGTATTTGAACCAGAGTATTTTATTGACGCAAAACTCAGATGACGGCTCGATTCCAATTCCAGTTGTCTTTAGAAATGCATTATCATTCCATAGCTGTTCAACTTCGGGATAGAGTTTGTCAGCTCTGTGGTCGGGCCAGAGTACCATGGGAGTCAAAGGTCCATCATGCTTGTCGAGCAATATAAAACTATTGGCCTGGGAGGAGTAGCCGATAGCATCAATTTGATCAGGGGATATTTTGGCCTGTTCGCAAGCCTGACTAATCCCTGTTTTCAGTAAATAAATGAATTTGCCCGAAGGAACCTCGCATAGCCGACCGTCATCGGCATCTTTTTCTACGGTGACCCTGGCCAGTCCTTTAAGATTCAGGCCTTCATCATAAATCCCAAACTTAAAATAGCTGGTCCCAAGATCAATGCCAAGTTTGTATTTCATATTAAAGATTTTCGATAAGCTGTAACGTTTTGTTTACAAAGATATTTCCCGCCTGATAGTTGAACAGAGCGTTCGATGCCTCATACCCACCTTCTTCGGCGGCTTCCTGTGTAACAATATATCCCTGCATTTCCCCATTTGCCAGTGAAATGATAAATGTATCGGGGTGATTGTTTTTTACTTCTAAAGGGTATTCTATAAAACATTCTCCCGGCCAGCCAATAAAATGCCATTTCCCAACTCGAATAACTTGAATTTCTGCAGGGAGGCATAAATCATACGCTTTTTCAAGTGAACCGTCTTGTGCGGCTTTAGCCAACGTCAAAACCTCTTCTGTGCCGAACCAGTCGCACTCAGCGGTTCTGATGTCCTGTTTGGGGGTGTTATGATTTCGGAGTTCTTCCAGCTTTTCTTCAGCAGCCGTCAGTTTTTCTTCAGCAATTTTAACAGAAGGGAAAGTTTTTTTTGGCAAATCGTTCACTGTATCTGTAACAGCTGATATTTTGAGGTCATTTCGAAATTTGATTTGATTGATTGCTTTTTCAACGGCTTTACCCAGAATATTTCCCAATCTTTCTGCTTCATCGAATGTATTGGCCTTGGTAACATGCCGGGGGCTTTGGTTGCCGCTTGGCCCGGTATGATGTAAAACAGGGCAGTTTTCATCCAGCACATTTTTTTGTAAATACAGTCTTGTCATCCCAGGGAAATCCCCACTGACCAGTGTTGAGTCTTCGTGCATGACGGTAGGATGCATGGAACAAATAAGCATACAGGCAATATCGATATCCGTATTGGTATTTTTAACCAATAAGACGGGAACTTTGTGGTCGGCAGGGCCTTTTGGGTTGCGGCGGTTAGTCCCGATTCCTGTATCATTCGCAATACCTAAACCAAGTTTAGCTTGCTTTGAACGATTGAAAGCTTCAATCCCCGCTTGAACGATGCAATTTTTCATAAACACGACATATTTTTGATCTGCTTTCGGAACGATTGGATCCGCTTGATTGCTGACATAATCCACTGTATGTGGCCCGGAATGGGTATGCGTGGCGGTTATCATGATGTTTTTTGGCTTAATGCCCGTTCGGGCTGATATTTCTTTTCGAGCATCGTTAGCAGTTTCTTTGCTGACAAAAATGATATCATTAGCGATGAATAATGCCTGTTCATTTCCATCCGAAAGATAAAGGGCCGAACTCCATAGTTTGTCATGGATGCCCGTGCTGTATCGTTTGACATGCGGGTAGCCGAATAGAAATTGTGAATCTTTTGGACTGATGTCAATTTGTGCCGCACCTGCTTTTAGTATCATCGGATACATCCTTAAATTTTATAATTTTATCTGTTTTTGTATAAAGTTACGCGTTTTGTTTTTTAAAAGTTTTTCTACATTTTTCATTGCGTATTCAATTGTCATATCTGTGTCTTTCAAAGCAACAGCATCAGTAATTCCGAACTTTTCATAGTCAACACTGTTTAGCTGAATATCGCCTGCAATGACGGCTACTTTGGTATTCGTTTGTTTGGCCGCTTTCACAATGCCGGATACCACCTTTCCCTGAAGCGACTGGCTGTCAAACCTGCCTTCGCCCGTTATGACCCAATCGGCATCTTGTAAATCTCTTTTGAGACCAATGGCGGCTATAATGGTTTCGATTCCTGAAACTATTTTGGCGTCCATAAATGCCACTGCACCAGCACCCAATCCACCTGCGGCTCCGGCACCGGGGATATTTGAAACATCGATCCCAAGCGTCGTTGCTATCACCCCGGAAAGCCGCTTCATTGCAGAATCCAGTTGTTTAACCATTTCAGGGTTCGCGCCCTTTTGAGGACCATACACAACAGCGGCACCACTCGTCCCATAAAGCGGATTGTCAACATCGCTGAGAATTTTCACTTTACAACCAAGCTTTTCAGGTGGGCGTTTAATTGTTTTTATTTTTTCAATGTTACCGCCGCCAAGCCCTATTTTGCGGCCATTCTCATCGAGAAATTTCCAGCCAATCGCCATCGCCAACCCAACGCCCATATCAACAGTGGCGCTTCCCCCAATGGCTAGCAATATCTCGTTAGGTTGTTTTTTAGCAGCAAACTTTATCAACTGCCCCGTTCCATAGGTCGTCGTCTTAAAGGGGTCAAGCTGCTGTTTTTCCAAAAGTTCAATGCCGCTGGCATAAGCCATTTCAACCAGTGCGGTTTGAGTATTCTCGAACCATGCAAAACCCGCTTCTACCTCCATATCAGGTAGTGGACCCATTACTTTTTCAGAAACCCATTGGCCGCCGCAGGCAGTAATTATTGCTTGTGTGGTTCCTTCGCCGCCATCGGCCATTGGTTTTACCGCAACTTGCGCCTCTGGAATATCTTCGGCGATCGTATCGGCAATAATCTCGCATACTTTTTCGGCACTTAAGCTGCCCTTAAACGAATCTGTCGCAACAATAATTTTCATCAGTATTTAATTTAACTCGGTTTCATTTATAACCGGTACAGCATAAGGACCGTCGGGCAAAACCAACACTTCTGTGTGAGCCGCATCAGCAATTTCAGATGCCAGTGTTTTTTCTGCCATCCTTTGCAAGTAATCAAAATCTGTTTCATCCGGTAGCCGTTTTATAAGGAAACAGATATTCGTTTCCGGAATAAGCCCGGGTTCCGCTTTTTCCAACTGCGGCATACAACTAAAGAAGTTGCTTGAAGTTGCTATTTTTTCAAAGACCCTGGCCCACATCTGTACCTGCCATTGCTCAGGTCTGAAGGACCAGTTGGAGGATAAGATTTTGGTGGTAAATTTTTCATGCCCCAAATCTATAAGCAATTTGAGCACTTGTTTGTAATTTTCGCCACCTATTGGGTCGGGGTCTGTCAGATTAGCCAAAAGAATAACTTTACCGTTTTTCCTAACGGCTTTTGATGCTTCTATCGCGGCCTTGGCGCACTGATAATGATTGACACCAACTTCTCCGGCCTGAGTAATGACGACATCGTATTGTTTTTTAAGCCGTATCGACACATAATCTTTGAGATAGTCCACTGCGGCTTCGTGTGCCTTTTCCATATCCCCGGCAAAGATTCCGGTTGTTTGTTTGTCTGAATTTATAGTAACATTGACAATAAAATCAACGCCCGCCATTTTGGCAATTTTAATAGCTTCGTCATGGCAGGGGTTGGTATCTAATTTTAAATTTGTTGAATTGGGGTCAGAAAGTATAGAAGCCGAGTGAAAGCCATAAGTTACATTCTGACCGCAAATACCAGGGCAAATCGCTTTTCGTCCGCCCGAAAAACCTGCCATAAAATGAGGTTCCACAAGGCCCGTTGCAATCTTCAAATCGGCATCAAGGTAATGACGATTAACAGTTACTTTTGGTGTACGATCTGTTGAACCTACAGTGCGCAGCATCGATTCATCTGTTGCGATGTGGTTAATAACCTCAATGTCTTTCTGAGAAACAGACTCGCCAAGCATATCACCGATTTCTGCCTCCGTCATGGGTCTGTGTGTACCACAGGCAATGAGAATGGTTATCTTCTTTACATTACTTTTTCGAAGCGTTTCTATGATTGGCGGCAAAATCCCATTCGGCTCCTTATATGGCACTGGCCGCGTATTGTCTGATACAACAACACAAGCATTACCGCATCCCTTGGCAAGTTCTGCTAAGGCCTTTGTTCCTGTTGGCCTGTTCAATCTCCGATAGGTCTCTTCTGACGGATTAAGCAATGGCATTGCTTTTTGGGCTGATAAGATATCCGTCGTTTCAGGAACCTTGAGATTGATCTTTTCTTTACCAATTGGCAGAATAATGGTTTTCATTATACACACAGTTACAGTTGAATTTCTCCGCTTTTACGCGAGTAAGCAGTTTCACAATAAAAGAGTACTCTGAAAAATTATACGTTTACCCACAAGAATTTACCGTCATGGAGGGTGTACTTTTTCAATTCAAGATGGCTTTAATACCCAATGTCCCAGTTGTTTTCGATGTTCATGGCTGCCGTCTCAGTAACATACACATCTGTTTTCAAGGTTTGGAGAATTGATGCAGGCAGTAGAGGCGTAACTGGGCCGTGGAGTACTAACCGTGTTGTTAATCGTTGCCATGAGTTCAAACTTCCACCGACTGTTATTCCGTGCGTATCGAAACGGTTTTTGGCGGCAATCACATCGGCAGGGCCTACGGTCGCGGCTTTAGGTGGAACGGCGCATAAGTCGCCGCTATTACCAAAACAGCCGTGAAGTGAATTTTGTGCCAGGGTAAACGGACTCAGCGTAACAATTTTGGCACCAAAGGTCTTCCATTCTTCCAGCGGTGCGGCAAGTTCCGGTGCATCCGGTTCAAGAAAGGCCAAATGTCCCGTCCACCCCGGACCACTGTAGCAGATATCCGCTCCACCTTGATCAGCGAGTTTCTTGCTGTAATCGTTAATATCTTTTAAGTCGCTAAAGCAGACAAACTGCTCACGCGGCGGTCTAAGATCCTCGTCTATTTCATAATAGAAAAATTTCAGCATTGCATGACTAAACCCCCACTCCCAGCTTTCCGGTGCGATATTACCATCTTGATCGGCATATTCGTCCATTGCAAATCCCCAGAAGTTTTTGCAGTTGATTTTGCACTCATTGATGATTCGGGCAACATGGCGATAGCCAGGCCAGGGGTTGGGGACAATCATCACTATTTTTTTATTTGCATCGCTGGCAAGTTTGAGCCGTGAGATGATATCGGAAAACCACAAAAAGGTTAGATCCTCATCTTTAACCACCTGAATGTTGAAGTCAGGATTTGAGTGCTTTTCGATATCTTCTCGTTTAATAGCTCTGCACTGCTTGATAACTTCTTTATCCCTGAAGGGGATA
Organism: Planctomycetota bacterium; assembly: GCA_021157685.1. Lineage (GTDB taxonomy): Bacteria > Planctomycetota > Phycisphaerae > Sedimentisphaerales > Anaerohalosphaeraceae > 4572-13. Next base: position 14,613 of record JAGGWF010000109.1, read on the forward strand.
AAGGGTGCTGGTTCAAATTCGAATGTTGACATGTTTTTTCCTTTATGTTTTATAGCAACAGTTTCCATTTATCCAGGTTTGAATAACATTGAATTGCTCATCCATCAAGACCAAATCGGCTTTGCAGCCTTTTTCTATTCTTCCGACATTGTCGATCCGCAAAACACCGGCCGGATTTGAACTTGCCATTTTAATGGCTAACGGCAGATCAACTCCGAGCATCTCAACGGCGTTTTTAACTGCTTTATTCATAGTCAGGCCACTGCCGGCAAGACTGCCAGGATGCGATGAATTCTCGGTCATCCTCGCAGGGCCTCCAAGATATTTGAACTCTACCTCTTCATTACCAAACCGGTATCTTCCTGGCGGGTTTCCTGCACCGACATTGGCATCGGTAATCAGGCAAACCCTATCAGGGCCTTTGCATTGTAAAGCCATTTTTACGGCGACAGAGTCAACATGTTCGCCATCGAGAATAAAATCAACACTGATCTGTTCATCTGCCAATATAGCTTCAACAGCGCCACAGTGCCGAACGCCGGGGTCTGTTTCATCCGGCGCATAAAAGACATCATAAAAATGGGTCGCATGGCAGGCACCAGCTTTGATAGCCTTTTGTGTTTGTTCTACATTTGCTTTTGTGTGTGTGATAAAGACAGGAGCATTGTTTCGAGCCATCAGCGGTATTAAATTGGTGATCTTTTCAAAATCTGGTGATATGCTGAAGACAGCTTTATAGGGTTTAGCGGCTTCAATGAGAGCTTTTACTCTTTCGGGATCGGTATCTCCTAACGCCTCTGGCGGAAGGGCACCTGTAATTGCTAAAAATGGTCCTTCAAGGTGGAATCCTAATATTTTTGTGCCGCTGGTTTCGGCTTTTGAAAGCGTTCTGAGAAACTCGGCATCTTTCCCCTTGGGCAGGGGGCAAACCGTTGGCAGAAATCCTGTTACGCCGTATTGGGGTAAAATGTCACAGATATGCCCCAAATCTTTGATACCGTTATCGACCAGATATTCATGTGTGCCGTGAATATGCAAGTCAATAAAGCCAGGGCAAAGATAATGTCCCTTGCCATCGATAATGGTATCTGCACGGGTATTTCCTGAAAGCAGGATTTCGCGGATGATTCCTTCTGAAACCAGAATGTCATGATTGACTAAAATGTTATCTGGCAAGACGATTTTAACATTAGTAATGAGATGTTTTGACATTGGCTTTGCCCTTGAAATTAACCGTAGAAGTTAATTTGATCCTGTCGCCGCGATAATAAGATTCAAAAACAGCAACAGGTTCGTTATTTTGATCACAGTAAATTTCAGTTGATTTTAGGACCGCATCCTTTTTTTTCATCATGAGAATGGATGATATTTCGTTATTTGCTTCAACAGCTTCAATCGTTTCGTGATAGAAGGCGATTTTAAAATCCTCACTTTCCATCCATTTCTCGAAGAAGTCCACCCGTTTCAATAATTCTTCTGTTATGCTGTTGCTGTATTCCAACCGGATATAGGCCCTGTCAAAGGCAATGACCTTTTCGTTCAGCACATCCGTTCGGATGGCCAGAAGGCATTGATCTCCGTCGAGCTGAAGGGATTTTGAGATTTCCGAAGGCGCATGGGTAATCTCATTTTCCAGGAGGTTCCTATAAAGGCCGGGGATGTAATCTTTGACGGATTTGGCGAATCCCAACTCGCTGATCGGCAGTTTGGCTGGTTTGATAGATTTAACAAAAGTCCCCTTTCCCCGAAACTGTTCGACCAACCCATCTTTTTTGAGCAACCTCAACGCATGCCTTACGGTTATTCTTGAAACATGGTATTGCTCGCATAGATGCCGTTCCGGGGACAGTTTTTGGCCAGCAGCATAGTGCCCACCTAATATCTCTATTTTGATACTATTGTAAACTTTATGATATGCTTGATATCCCATAGTATTGTTATAACCAATGCGGGCAAAGAAGTCAAAGGTGAAATATATACAATTATTAACAGGTTTTTTATTGCATGAGTTGTTATTTTATGATATATACACTTCCGTATAACATTTATTGAGGGTTTCCATGATAACCAAATATACTGCTGAACAAAGGCAAAAGTATCTCGCCGAGCTTGTCAGGCAAGGTAAGTCTTTAGCTGTTAGCCAGTTGGCGAAGACCCTTAATGTCAGCGAAATGACGATACATCGTGACTTGAATAAGCTTCAGGAGCAGGGGCATATCGAACGAACTTACGGCGGTGTTATGCCAGCCGAAAAAATGGAATTTGAGTTCGACTTTTCCAAACGCAGATCTGCCAACCAGAAAGCTAAAAAGGCAATTGCGTGCCAAGCTTTGAAATTCATCCGGCCCGGCCAGCGTTTAATACTCGACACCGGCACCACTACACTGGAACTGGCGTACCTGTTAAAAGACTTTGAAAACCTGACCGTTATCACTCCCAGTCTCGCAGTTGCATCGGTTTTACAGTTTTCTCCGGGCATTCAAACCGTTTTGCTGGGAGGGATCATTCGTAAGGGCAGCCCGGACTTAACCGGCGTAGTCACGGAAAAAGTGTTGGATATGTTCATGGTTGATATTGCTTTTCAGGGAGCCGATGGCATTGCTTTGAATGGTGAACTGTTTAATTCTGATATGCGGATTGCCAAAGTTGATCAAAAAATGCGTCGCCGGGCACGGCAGACATATGTTCTTTGTGACAGTTCCAAGATCGGTAAAATTGATTTTGCATCAAATGGTTCACTGATTGAGGTCAGTGCCCTTATTACAGACAATAAAATAGATTCAGGACATTTCGAATCCCTGAAAAAAACAAATACACAAATAATCATAAGTGAAATTTAACTTTACAGGAGAAGAAAATGAGCGTAAGTACAGAAATTAAAGCTCCTCAATGGGCGCATCTGGACTTGGATCAGGTTCCGGATATCAAAACCGCACTTCCCGGGCCCAAATCAAATGAAATGCACAAAAGATGCACCAAGTATTTCAAGGGACTTTCGGGCCAGGTTAAGCTTTTTCCGGTGGCATTTGAATCGGGCAAGGGCTGTGAACTTGTGGATGTCGATGGCAATCGCTATATTGACTTTTCATCGGGCATTTATGTTACCACATTGGGACATTGTCATCCAAAGGTAACCGAGGCCGTTCAAAAGATGGCAGGGCAGTTGATGAACTGTCATGACTTTACTACGGAGATCAAGACCCGTCTCGTCGAAAAACTGGCTGAAATATTGCCCGGCGACCTCAATGGTTTTCAGTTCTATGATTCCGGAACCACGGCCGTCGAAGCGGGCCAGCGAGTGCTGCGTGCAGCGACGGGCAATTATGAGATGATTTCATGCTTCTATGACTATCACGGCAAGACTTATGGTGGCGTGTCTCTGGGGCACATCCGCGCAGCGGCATATGGACCGACAAGAGCGCCGGGTATGCACATGGTACCGAGACCGGATGCCTATCGTCCGATGTGGACCAAAGAAGATGGATCGATAGACACTGATAAGTATATTGACTTCTATGACGAATATATTTCCAAGGGTACAGTCAACAAGGTGGCTGGTTTTGTTCTCGAACCCATTCAGGGATGGGGCGGTTCCGTGATGCCGCCGGATGATTTCTTCCCAAAACTTCGCAAATATTGTGATGACAAGGGTATTTTGCTGATGGCTGACGAAGTCCTGACCAGTACCGCCCGAACGGGTAAATGGCTATGTATGGAACATTGGGATGTGGTGCCGGATGTCGTAACAATGGGCAAGGGCTTTGGTAATGGCTTCCCGGTAACCTGTGTTGCCGTTCGTGAAAAGTACAAAGAAAGCTTTGAGTCCATCTCGGCCTCTAGCAGCTATGGCGGAAACCCGATGGCCTGTGCCGCGGCGCTTGCCAGTATCGAAGCGATCGAAGAAGAAAACCTTCTCGAACGCTCCACGCATCTTGGCAACATTGCCCTTGAACGAATGGAAAAGATGAAAGAAGAACATGCCATTGTCGGTGATGTCAGGGCTAAGGGTTGTCTGATGGGGATTGAACTGGTCAAAGACAAAAAGACCAAAGAGCCGTTTGATAAGGCTGGCCAACTGGTTTACCAGAAAGCATTTACCAAAGGTCTGGCATGGATACCCGCCGGTCATATTCTCCGTATGTCTCCGCCTGTTGTGATGGAAGACGAGGTCCTGATAAAGGGCCTGGATATGATCGACGAAGCGATTGGTGAAACAGAAAAGGAACTTCTTGGATAGAGATTAAGATGGACACAGTTAATAACAGTATTTTACAGATTGCCAGATATAATCTTCAGCAGACGGCTGATCGAATTGCTTTGGACGAAGCTGTTCTTAATCGGATAGCCGATCCCAAGGAAACGATTGAATTAAGACTCAGTCCCGTTCTAAAAGATGGCAGAGTGGCCAATATGAGTGCCTTTATTTCCAGGCACAGCGACATTCTTGGCCCTGCCAAGGGCGGTATAAGAATGACCTCTTCTGTAACGATGGATGAGGTGATTGGCCTGTCAATGGAGATGACCTGGAAGACTTCACTGATAGGCGTTCCTTTTGGTGGAGGAAAGTCAGGTATCCGGTATGACGGGACTTCTCTTTCATCTGAAGACAAGGAAAGGGTTATTCGATCCTTTGCCAGAAGTGCCAAACGTCATTTTGGTCCGGAGTTGTATATACCTGCCCCTGATATGGGAACCAATGAGAGGGATATGGGTCATATTCGAGATTGTATTTCTTATTCAGAGGGTACCTCGATAACCAAAGGCTGCTTCGTTACGGGCAAGCCTATAATCATCGGCGGCATACCCGGCAGACGCGCTGCAACCGGTAAAGGGGTTGTTTATACGATTATCGCCGCTTGCGGGAAACTTGGGATAGAACCCCAAAAGATGTCAGTAGTCATTCAGGGCTTTGGTAATGTCGGCTCCGAGGCCGCAAGAGAATTGGTAACTCAGGGAGCAAAGATAATTGCGGTTTCTGATGTATCCGGCGGATTGTTAAATGAACAGGGTATCGATATTGAAGAACTGGTTAAATATACCTCCCAGTACGGTTCCATCGAAGGATTTGACCGAGGTGATCCCATGCCAAAGGAATCCATTTTTAATATTCCTTGTGAGTGCTTGATCCCTGCTGCGTCCGGTTCACAGATTACCACAGAGAATGTCGGACAGATAAACGCTGCAATAATCGCCGAAGGGGCGAACGCACCGACGACTCCCGGTGCCGATGACATTTTGAACAACAGAGGGATTTTTGTTATTCCTGACATTCTTTGTAATGCAGGCGGTGTTTTCGTTTCATATCTTGAGTATGTCCAGGAAACCCAGCATGAACAGATGATGGTCGAACAGGTGGAAAACAGGCTTTACAAGAGGATGACAGGTACATTTGAGACGGTTTATACATATTCACAGAGTAAAGGCATGACAATGCGTAATGCGTCAATGGAGATTGCATTAAATAGAGTTGTTGACGGTATAACCGCAAGAGGTTTGTTACCGTAATTTTAGAAAGGTTGATTGAATGAAGGTAGTAAAGTTTGGAATCATTGGTTGTGGGCTTATGGGCCGGGAGTTTGCATCTGCTGTAGCTCGCTGGTGTCATCTGCCAGAGATGGATGTTAAACCTGAAATTGTGGCAGTCTGTGATACCAACGCTAAACTGCTCGAATGGTACACTGGGAATTTTCCGTCCATTAAACAGGTGACCGATAACTATAAGGAACTGCTTGCCAATGATAAGGTGGAGGCGGTCTATATTGCCGTTCCTCACAATCTTCATGCGGAGTTTTATTGTGCAGCTATTGTTGCAGGAAAACACCTGCTCGGCGAGAAGCCCTTTGGGATTGACCAAAAAGATAATGAGATAATATCTGAATGTATCCGAAAACATCCGGATGTTTTCGTGAGATGCTCCAGTGAGTCACCTTTTTTCCCAGCCATGCAGCGAATAGGGCAAATGATCGAAGAAAAGGCATTTGGGGCAATTCTTGAAGTCAACAGCGGCTTTTTGCATTCGTCTGATATGGATTTTAGTAAGCCGGTCAACTGGAAGCGAATGCTCAAATTCAACGGTGAATACGGGTGTATGGGTGATTTGGGCATGCACGCCTGTCATATGCCGTTTAGAGCGGGTTGGATACCCAAAAATGTCAGAGCGATCCTCTCCAATGTGGTCGAACAAAGGCCCGATGGAAAAGGCGGCATGGCTTCCTGTGAAACATGGGATAACGCGACGCTTTTCTGTGAAACCGTTGAAGCCGGCACTGACAGAGAATTCCCCATGACGATCAAAACCCAGCGCATTGCTCCGGGTCATAAAAACACATGGTATCTGGAGGTGCTGGGTACAAAAACTTCCGCCCGGTGGTCGAGTAAACAGATCAATACGCTGGAAATACTGGAATATACCGGGGGCCAGCAGGCTTGGCAGGTGATTGATATGGGTCACGAAATGGCATATAAGTCGATTACAGGCGGCATTTTTGAAGCCGGTTTTTCGGATTCGATCTTACAGATGTGGGCGGGGTTCCTTCATGAACTGCACCACGGAAAACCGATCAGTCTATTTGCCGGGTGTGTTACAGTGGACGAAGTGGCATTAAGTCATACACTCTTTACCGCTGCGTTGGAATCCCAGAAAACAACTTCTACAGTAGGGCTTGCTGAATAAGCTCAGCGGCTGAATATCAACGGAGCCATTGATATCGAAACGCTGGAACCGGTCACCCGTTTTTACGATACGATCAATGCCCAGGCCGCACTTGATTTGTTTCGTAAAATTGAAGCCAAACATCCCAAGGCCAAAGTGATCTATATCATTGTTGAGCAAGGCACTCGTTCAATACTGCTGGGCTCATCTGATTCGTGATATCAAGTTCTTGCTGACACTGGGCCATAAAACGCTTAAACGATGGGCTGAAGGGTTGTTGAAAGTTTTGCGAAAAATCTTCGAATTATGGAAAACACGTCATCGGCGTCATCAGGGGCGTTACGAAAAGGCGATAGCGAAGCTGAAGAAAGCATTCCTGTGAAAGGTTCGTCGTCCACCGAGTCATAATGAGGCCGTCAATATCAAAAAGCGATTTATTGACGGCGTTGACAAATGTTACTTTTTATTTTTAGAGCGAGAAGGCGTCAACCCAACGAAC
>JAGGWF010000188.1 GCA_021157685.1 Planctomycetota bacterium
GCGAACCATCTGTTAAACTCCTCGAAATTGCGAGGGTAATCAATACCTGCTACGGGTGCTGAATGCTCTTTCATACCCAACATACTACATATAGTATCCACTTGCGTCAAGTGGATACCCCCCTTTCCATAAATCATTTGCAGCCAGTGAATCCGGTTTAACATTGTCCCAATAGGAATTATTCATCGAAGCAAAAACCATATCTTCGCACATTAATCCCTTCACCGTATCCCGTGAAGCGCCGCTGGCATCAAGACCTGTTTCTGTAAGCCATTGCACGACTTCTTCGGGAGTTCTCTTGACCCAGTCGTCAGGGTCAGGCAGGGAAAATAGTCTTCCTGTGTCAAAATCAATCGCAGAATCGCTTTTAACCGAAACAGCGTCATTGATTGTTATCTCAACAGTGGAGCCAAAGCCCGGCTGCTGGCCTTCTGCGAGCGGGACAACCGCCGGCGTACCCATGCTTAACATGTCAACCAATTTTGCAACTTCAGCTTCATCGAAATGCCCGGTGATTAGCCCGTGTCCTCTGATAGCAGAATTAATCTGGGGAGCAGAATAAGCAACGCCATCAATAATGATGGCTAATCGCTTCCCTATGTGATTATTTGTCAGATTATAAAATAAAGCGGCCCCTTTGTTATCAAAATCAAAACCGACCACGGACCTACCTCTTGTATCCTTTTTTGGATAGACTTTCTGCAGGCCCCATGAGCCGTCAGCCAACATTGTTTCGTTTACCTCATTGCTGACCAGCAGATAGATCGTGTTTTCAATTATCCGGAAAGGCAGATCCGTGTACCATGGCCATTGCTGGTCATCATTTTCTTTGTTTTTTATTGGTATCCATTTATGTCCGGCAAGATCACTTTGGGGCCAGCTAACTTCTTCCGCCTGTTCGGTCGTCAGATTTGCAACGATGCGAAATTCGAGCTTTCCCTCTCTGGTTTCCGGCTTTGCCCCTGAAGCCGGAGGACTGAAGACTGAGGACTGATTTTCTATCTCCACCTCCGTTTTGTCGCCGGGAGTTGGCAAGGGTACACGGTTGGGTTCGTTTTGTTTTCTAAAATTACTCAGTGAACCTATCCAACCGCTGCCTGTTGGACCTATTTGGCCGTGCATGTAACCGGCGACCTGAAACAACCCGTCTTTAGCCAGTGCAGATCGAATCGCATTTCGATCGGAGAGATTGTTACAGATGAACATGCCGACGGCTGTTTGACGGTTCTCGATGATATAAAAATCAGAGACTTTTTGAATTAGATTGCTGTTGGTGAGGTGCTCGAAGAATTGTTTTTGCAGTTCTTCTTTGCTTACAGGGCCGGCCTGAAAACACATTGCAACCAAACCTTCGTGTGTATCAGATTTTTGACCGGCAAAGCGCAGGGCAATTTCTTCCGGCAGCGGTTCACCAACAACATCTTCATAGATTTCATAAGCTTTTATTGCTTTTTGATTATCCTGTTCGCTTTGATTCATCCATTCGGTAAGAATTTCAACACAGGCCTGTTTGTTTCGCCGTATTCCCCAAATCACCCTGCCGTAATAATTAATCTCCCGGTCATCCAGAATTGTTACCAGCATTTTTCTGACCAATTCCTTGCCGGGATTACGAACCGTTGACAGTCCGTAATAAACAGCCGCATAGCGGGTCGAATGGTCGGAGTCGTTTAACAATTCGGTAAGAATGTCAATTGCCTGCTGATTCTGTGTCCCACCCTTCCAGACAAATTTACCTCCCATTATTCTTGCGGCCTTGGCACGAACTTTCGGGTCCGAATCTTTTGTACACGCCTGGAACGCATCAAGAAAAGAGGCATCCACAATACTCATAATACCCTTACCCTGCAACTGTTTTAGAGTATCCAGCCGAGTTTGCGAGTTGCCCTTTAATAATTCATCTTTAAATCCTTCCAGTTTATCCCCGTATTCCTGTTGAACGGATTCTTCATGCTCTTTGGCGCGTTTTGCCATAAAGGCCTTACTGTCCGTAAAATAAGCTTTTACATCCTGTGCCTTTTGGCGAATAGAGGTGTCATCGGAGTTAAGATACGGGTCCAAACAAGCGATAAGCTCATTTTTTTGATTGCGGCATCCCCACAGGATTCGGCCGGTTACATTGTAATAATCATCCGTTTTCATCGCGACCGCCGCCATGGCCCGCAGGATTTGGGGTGTTTTGTTTTTTGTTACCGACAGGCCAAAGTAGATGGCGTCCCCATACAGCCCGCGGTCGGGTGAGCCGGAGGCGTGGTACATCAACTCAATCGCCTTTTCATTCTGCGGATTCTTGCCCCAGATAAACAGATTCCCAATCCAGCGGAGGATATTTCCCGACCCCCTGTAACGGTGAAGCCCCCCGCGGACCGTATTAAGAATTTCATCCGCATCTCGCAGATCCTTATTCCTGTCATTCCAGAGTTGCTCAATCGCTTGTCCGCCGGATGCACTATCCTCAAAATACCCTTCAAAATCAACGGGACCCAATTCGGCACTTTCACTTTGTGGTTTTGTCTTTCCCCCTGACGACTGAGGACTGGGGACTGAGGACTGAGTTTCTATTTTCACTCCCGTTTCCCCACCGGGGCGGAGGGAGATGTTTTTTTGTATCATCTTATAGCGGATATTGACTCCCCCGTCCGGATCTTTCTTAAATCCGACAATTTGCAAGATGCCCATTGCTCCTTCGCGCGTTTTGAATAAATAAGTTACTGGAAGTTTACCTTTACCGCTAATATTGGCCGGTGTGCCGGGTTTGCCTACAGAAAGAAATTGCATTGCCCGTTCAGGTGATGTGCTCCACATATCCTGTTCAACAGGCACAACCACCATATCAAAACCGCATAACCCATGAATGCCCGTATCCATACTGATCGCGTCAATACCGGAGGTTGACAACCAATCATTGAATTCTTCCATGGTTTCAGTACCTGTTCCGAAGTGTACTGTCTCGGTGTCAAAATCGATGGTTGATTTTCCATCTGCTACCCAATGAAGGAATTCTTTTTGGACGGGTCCAAATACAAATTTGTCTGCTTCTGCCTTTTGGCTACTGACTTCTGACTTCTCCGTTTCAATTTCCACCTCCGTTTTTCCGCCGGGGCGGAGGGATATGTTTTTGAAGGTGACCCATTCGTATTTTCTCGTCTGGACACGGAACTCTGTAATGTATTCCAGCGGCATGTCAAAACACAGTGTCAATTGTGTGGCTCCTGTAGTGCTGCCGCCTTGGGTACGAATGGGTTTTAATAGACTGCCGTCCTGATGCACGGCAATCACCCGAACATCGTAAACCTTACAATCCATCGTATGTGTTACGGGCAGCCATGTTTTTCGATCTTCTTCCATGGGTTTTCCGAAAACAGCTCCGCCCTCTATGCGACCCTGTGAAGATGTACCCCACTTTCCACCGGTTTTTGATCTAATGGATTCAAAATTTGTTTCCCATGGACCATCAGAAATACCCATCTTGATTGCACAGATTTTCCGGTTTTTATCAAAAACAGTTGCCAAATGTGAAACCGTCGAAATCAGTTTTCCATTTTGGTATTGATGCAAATCTTTACCATCCTTTTGAACGGAAGAATGAAGCGTGCCGCCCGTATGGCTGCTCGGTGGCTCTGCATGAAAAATGCTGTCCATGTCTTCGGGGATGTTTGTGTACCGAATTGCAAAATCGTACGCCTGTTCGTTATCCCGGGAATATACACGACCACCACTGTAATCAAAGGGCAATTCGGATAATGAAGAACCATCCGGCCGCCACCATTGTTTTCCCTCAATCGGATGTTCACACACACCCACCAGTTCGACGGTTACGCCGTTGGGGAGGGTGGCGGTGAATTGAGAGTTGTTAGTTTTGAGTTCGGAGTTTTGAGTTGGCTCTTCCGGTCGGAGCGAAATATCTTTGATGACTTTTGAAGTTCGAGGACGCTTTTGTATTTTAACTTTGCGCAGGTCTGATGATTTTAAGTCATGGTAAGCAACTGTCTTTATCACACCCCCTCTGCCCATTCGTTCTACAGTGTAAGAATGTTTTTTGTCCTCACAGCCAACAACAATCTGACGGTATTCGATTTTGTCATGATCCGGTTCCTTATCAAACAACAAAGATATTTTCAGGCCGTCTTGTGAGTTTTTGTAAGACCAATTGATTCCCTCTTCAATTAGACGCTCTTTAACTTCGCCCTTTTCCGTATCGAATTCAACAATCGTTTCCCAGTTGCCGATTGCATACGAAATATAAAGATCGGCAAGGGCGGGTATGGACTGATCTGCATCGGTGGCTATGGCCACCATCGACACACCATTGGGGGCTTTTGCGTCACGAGTTTCAGCTTGTGAAAGACTCGTTGGCATGTTCGCGATGTGAACCGACAGTCCCATCGCATCAATTCCCTGATAGTCATTGGCAAACCACAAACGCAAAGGACGGCTGTTGTATTCCGATGGATAAGCAATACTGGCGAACGCTTGTGGCATACGAAGCATCTCAGGCAAAGAGTTGCTATCCAGTACCTTACCCGAAGGCGTCCAATAGGTGTGGTCTGTAGCAGCTTTAGATTCTCCCTCCAATGGTTGCCACAAAAGGTATTTAAGCTCAACATTTGGTTGATTCTGGCTCGCCGCTTCTGTTTTCTGCCTACCGGCTTCTGGCTTCTTCCTGTTGCCCATTGGCAGGACGCAGGTGGCCATCACTGAAACCAGTAAAATAATGGTTGCGATGCGGAGGGGGCGGTTTTTCCAGGTGTTTTTTTCAAGCCATTTCAGGCGGGTGATGAGCCAGTTTGAGTTTTCAAAGAGACCCAGCAGGCCCAGGCCGGGATCGACGGGTTCGGCGAGTAATTGGCGGGCGGTGTCCAGCAGGGTCTGGCGATAGTGGACGGTCTTTTCTTTGAGCAGTTTGGCGACGGTTGCATCGCAGCAGAGTTCGCGCAGGTTTTGCAGAGGCCGGCGCGCCATCCACAGCAGCGGGTTGAACCAGTAGGCGATCTGCAGGATCATATAGACGGCGTGGATGAGCAGGTCGCCGCGTTTGATATGGGCCAGCTCGTGCAGGAGGATATGCTCGGTGTCCTGGCGGGACATGTTCTTGAATTTGGCGGCGGGCATCAGCAATACGGGGCGAAAGATGCCGAATACCGCCGGACACGCGACCTTGTCGGTCAGGACGACACGCGGGAGGCGTTTGAGGCGTAGTTTTTTCGCAACCGCTTCAAGCTGGATGTAAAAGCGTTCCGGCAAACCACGGCCAAGCGGAGCTTGACCGTGCCACCCATCTGAGTGACAGATAAGATGTTCTCGGCGGAGGCCGGTGAGTCGGGCGATCAGCCAGAGGGATAGTGCCGCCATTCCGGCCAGCCAGATGAACATGGCATATGCTTTCGGTGACAGAGGCGGCACGGTTTCGTCCGTCGCTTGTCCTGCGGCATCTATCCGCTCCATACCTATCGCGGCTTCTGTGGTGTCTGCCCGCTCCATGACTGTCGCGGCTCTGTTGGCCGTGGCGGGGATGTGGGAGGTGATGCTGGCCGGGCTGGTCCATGTCGGCGGGATTAACAGCTTCACCAGTATCAGCATCCACAGGGCGTAGCGCACCTGCGGGTGAGCCCATTTACGAATTAACAGGTCAATGATCCAGATCACGCCGATCAGCACCGCCATCTGCCACAGCATCGCGAATTGCCAGGTGTACCAATGCTCCGCCAGCGTGTTTAGAAAATTAGTCATTCTTGTTGCTCCTTTCTTCTTCTGCCGCCTTGTTCGAGTGTTTGTAAAAGCTCCTCTTTTTGTTTGTCCGAGAGTTTTTGGTCCTCTACCAAAAAGTGCATCAGCGGCCCGAACGCCCCGTCAAAGGCCTGATTGGCCAGC
>JAGGWF010000094.1 GCA_021157685.1 Planctomycetota bacterium
CGAACATGAGGTAATAATGTCACGAGAAGTTATCGCAATCATTGATTTTGGAAGCCAATACGGGCAACTTATCGCCCGCCGGGTGCGTGAACATAAGGTCTATTCGCAACTCTATCAACCCACTGTAAAGATCGAAAAACTGGCCCAGCTTGGCGTCAAAGGCATTATTCTTTCCGGCGGCCCGGCCAGTGTCTATGCCGAAAACGCCCCATCCTGTGACCCTCGGATATTTGATTTGGGTGTTCCGGTACTGGGCATCTGTTACGGAATGCAGATTGGCTGTAAGATTCTCGGTGCGGATATCAAACCCGCCGAAAGTCGGGAATATGGGCGGACGGCATTGGGAATTACGGACCATTCGGACCTGTTTGAGGGATTGCCGGAGCAGACCAGCGTATGGATGAGCCACGGCGACCAGGTCAATGAATTGACGGACGATTTTGAATCACTCGCCCAAACACCCACCTGCCCATTTGCGGCGGTGCGTCACAAAAGCGGCAAATTTTTCGGTGTGCAGTTTCATCCGGAGGTAACGCATACGCCGCGCGGGGCGGATATTCTCAAAAACTTTCTCTATGATGTTTGTGATTGTGCGGGCGACTGGCAGATGAGCGATTTCGTCGAGGAAACCGTCGCCAATGTACGCAAACAGGTTGGTGATGCGATGGTTATCTGCGGGCTTTCCGGCGGAGTCGATTCGGCGGTAACGGCGGCACTGCTGCATAAAGCCATCGGCGACCAACTCGTCTGTATTTTTGTCGATAACGGTTTGTTGCGAAAAAATGAACGGGCTGGCGTCGAATCGATGTTTGGCGGACATTTCCATATTGACCTGCATACTGTGGATTGGGGCGAGGAATTTCTCAAAAAACTGGCGGGTGTAACCGATCCACAGGAGAAACGAAAAATAATCGGCGCAGAATTTATTGAGGCCTTCAAGTCAGAAGCCGACCAAATCAAAAATACCAAATTCCTCGCACAGGGGACGCTGTATCCTGATGTGATTGAGTCGGGCAACAAAGACGGCAATCTGGCGGCCACTATTAAGCTGCATCACAATGTCGGCGGCCTGCCGGAGGAACTCGGTTTTGAGTTGGTCGAGCCGTTGCGGGATCTGTTTAAGGACGAGGTTCGGCTCGTGGGTGAATATCTGGGCCTGCCGGAAGAGATGGTCTGGCGGCATCCGTTCCCGGGGCCGGGTCTGGCGGTACGAGTGCTCAGCGATATTACCGAGCCGAAGCTTGCCATCCTGCGGGAGGCGGACGATATTCTGATCGAGGAAATCAAAGCGGCGGGTCTCTATCGACAGATCAGTCAGGCATTGGCGGTATTGCTGCCGGTTGGAACGGTCGGTGTGATGGGTGATGAACGCAGTTATGAGCATGTTATCGCTTTGCGATGTGTTGAAACAACCGATTTTATGACGGCCGATTTCTCACATGTGCCGCATGAAGTTCTGGGCCGAATCGCCAGCCGCATTATTAACGAAGTTCGCGGTGTTAATCGCGTAGTCTATGATATTTCCAGCAAGCCGCCGGCAACCATTGAATGGGAGTAGTGAACAGATGGAAGTAGGAGATTTCGACAGGAGAGATGGCCGGACTATCTTAAAGAGAGGTATTCTGTTTTTTATGCTTTTTGTGATACTTTCCGGGTATGGTTTCGCCAAGGATGCGATTTCGCTCTATCTGGAAAACGACAGCCGCCGTTTCAAACCCAACCATGCAACCGATCGTCATTACACACATGGAACCAAGTTTGTTTACTTAACTCAACCGAATTGGCAATGGCTTGAGGATTTCTCGCAGTGGCATTTTGCCGATGCGAACCAACCCGTCGATACGGCGGTGGGGTTCTTTTTGGGGCAAAATATCTACACGTCGGACCATGTGGATAAACCGGCCAGACGAAGCGATAAGGATATGGTTTTCGCTGGCTGGCTCTATACGGGGATGTTTGCCCAGCGGGCGACCGATCATTTGCTGGATCACCTCGAACTCAGTATCGGTGTCATTGGCCCGTCTTCAAAAGCCGAACAGTTCCAGAAAGCGCTGCATGACGCGATTGGCTGGGATGACCAGTTAGGCGATGAGTTGGCGGTCGATTTGTCGTTTATGCGGAAACAGCGTCTTCAGAGCGGGTGGTTTAAGCCGACCGAACACACCGATTTTATTGCTGAATATGGTTTTACGGTCGGATCCGTCCACCGTCACTTACAGGCGGGTGTCACATTCCGATATGGCTTTAATCTCGCCAATACCTTTGGCCCGGCTCGAATGGCATTGCCTTCAGGTATTTCGACATTACGAAAGGACGAAACAGCCCAATCTGTCTATCTTTTCGCCCGTGCATCCGGAAAGGCCATCGAGCACAATCGCTTTCTAACCGGCTTGAAAGCCGAACCGCTGATGGCTGAGTTTCAGGTCGGGATTGTCCATCAGTTCAAAAAGGTCGAATTGGGCTACTCCCAGACATTTTTCACCCAGGAATTTGAAGAACAGAGCGGAAAAGACAGTTTCGGTGCGTTTACCCTGTCCTGGAAATTCTGATAGCCATTTTTTATTTTGATTTGCCCCTTAAAGCCGATATAACCCAATTACCATCGGCTGAAGCCGGTGGGTTATCTACGGAGGACTGAACCGCCGACTAAAGAGAATAACGGCTAAAGCCGGCGGTTTTAACCGATTTCGCCATTCGGCGGACTAAAGTTCAGGTTGGAAAATAAAAGGCAACCGTTCGCAGGGTCAAAAATAAATTAAGAGAATAAGATCCAAAATGATGTCTGAATTTAAAATAGAACCTGCTTCGAGAATTAAACGGTTGCCGCCGTACCTGTTTGGGCAGTTGAACGCGCTGAAACTGGAAAAACGCCGTCAGGACATCGATATTATTGATCTGGGCATGGGTAACCCCATGGACGGGGCACCACCTCTGGTGATCGATAAACTCTGTGAGGCGGCTCAGGATCCGCGAAATCACCGTTACAGTGCGTCTAAGGGGATTTATAACCTTCGCAGGGAGATGGCGCTGAAATACGAGCGGAAGTGGGGCGTGTCTCTGGACCCCGATACTGAGGTTCTGGCCTGCATTGGCTCCAAAGAGGGCTTCAGCCATATGTGCCTGGCCATGCTGGGGCCAGGAGATACGGCCATTGTGCCGGATCCTGCGTTCCCGATACACATTTACGGCGTCGCTTTGGCGGGCGGCAATGTTATTTCGGTTCCGCTGGGCAACGACCAAAAGTCGCTGGATACGATTTCCTATGTCTGTGAACACCTGTTCCCAAGGCCGAAACTGTTGATTTTGAACTATCCCCACAATCCCACAACAATGACAGTGGAGTCGGGCTTTTTTGAGACGGTGGTCGATTTAGCAAAACGATTCGGCATTGCGGTCATCCATGACTTTGCCTATGGGGAGACAGCCTTCGATGATTATCAGCCGCCCAGTTTTCTTTCCGCAAAGGGGGCAAAGGATGTCGGTGTGGAGTTTACAACGATGAGCAAGCCCTATGGCATGGCTGGTTTTCGTATTGGCTTTGCCGCCGGAAACAGGGAGATGCTCAATGCGCTGGCGACCGTTAAGGGATATTATGATTACGGGATTTTTCAGCCGATCCAGATCGCCAGCATTATTGCGATGCGGCATTGTGAAGATGAAATCCATGAGCAAAACGCAAAGTACCAGTCCCGCAGGGATGTGGTGTGCGAGGGGCTTAAACGCCTTGGCTGGGAAACCGAAGTTCCGAGGGCGTCGATGTTTGTCTGGACGCGCGTTCCCGAATCACATTCCAAAGGAAAAGGAAGCATCGATTTTTCGATGGAGCTGCTGGAAAAAGCCAATGTTGTCATTTCTCCGGGGCGTGCTTTTGGGGAAAACGGTGAGCATTACATGCGCATTTCTCTGGTGGAGAATGAAAATCGTCTTCGTCAGGCGATGCGAAATATTGGGCGATATTTACAGGGGAAGGAAATTTCTGGCCTGCGCAAGAAGACGACATAACTCTTTGTATGACACGGATATATGTCTGTGTTGTGGGCATATTTTTTTGGATACTGAAAGAAAAAAACAAAAAAGAGCATTTTCTTCTTGACTTAACGGCGGGTATTTGCTTTAATAAGACCATCAAGCTTTTGGGGGAGTTGGAAGAAAGAAACTTTTAGTGGTTAGTTTATTGTATTTGGCAGGTTTTTTCTGTTTTCAAATAGTTGGGTTTTGGGGAGTCATTGGAAAGACTTACTGTGAGAGGTGAGGTTCGGAAAGATCAAATTGGTTTTTTGAAAACTGAATCTTATTGTAACGCAGGAAGTTTTTTTGATTGAAGTGTCACATCAAACAAAACTTCATTTCTAAAGTATCACGGAAGAGGTACGGAATAAGACTTTTACGAGGATAAGGATAGAGTGTGTCGAACAAGTGCGTGGAGGCACGATTTCGACATAGCAGGAGAGTTGGATTGATTAAGCCGTAAGGCGAATGAATTGCTCTTTTGGGAAGCACAAAGTCTTTTGGGATCGTAAAAGCTGTTCAGTACTCTGGCAATATGCCGTTTCATCGAGTTGAACTCCTTTTACCAATCGAAAAGTTTATTGTGCTTTGAGTCTATACTTTTTGTTTGGGTACTTTTGGGAGATCGTAATGAAGAAGATATTGTTTGCATTGATGTCATTGTTACTATTGGTTTCAGCAACACACGCGGGACTTCTTCCGGGAAGTTCATATTACGAGGGACAACACAGTCGTTCGTTTGATTTGGGATCCGAGGGAATTCTTGATATTCGACTCGAATTTGCGGTCTATCGAGATGAGACAGGGATATCGCCTGACGGGCTTGACGAAGCTCAAATCATGCAGGATTGGACAGGACACACTGGCGAAGCCGATTTCGTTTATGCCTATCAGGTTTTCTGTGAGGATTCCAGTACCGCACCATTAACTTACTTTGCGCTTACTGGCATCAACCCGTCAACGATTGCGTCCATTGAGGATGACATTTCTGAGCAGGACGAACTTAATTCCACCTATTTTTCAGATGGAGTTCAACCCGAAGATGACGGCGGTTATTTCAACGATTCTGTAACAAAAGCGATATGGGAGTTTGGTGATGGCAGCGGTGCAATCGCTCATGGCGAGCAATCCTGGTTCCTCTTCCTTTACAGCGATTATGATAAGACCATCGGAGACATTGAGGTCCAACGCACAAATGATGACATTCCAATCCCGGAGGTTCCGGAGCCAGCGACATTGGCTTTGCTGATCTGTGGAACCGTTCTATCTCTAAAGCGTAAAAAATAACGGGTGGACTGTCTGAGACTTCACTTGGGGGCAAATAAGATGAAGAACCATATGTGTAAAAATGGCATCTGCAATCTGTTGGCTTTGATGATCATGTTGTCCGTATCAGTAGCGGCAGCGGCCTCGGACGACGGGTATGCTCTGTTGGTCCAGTCCAGTCCACCGGACGCCGGTGTGGTAACGCCCGGGTTGGGCGTTCATAAGACGGCAATCGGACAGACCGTTGCTCTGTCCGCTGTGCCGAAACAAGGATATCAATTTCTCTACTGGCTGGGCGATGTATCATCGACCAGCGGCCCGGATACGACCGTATCCGTTGATTCCCCCAAACTCGTGGTGGCGGTATTTGCCAAGGCAGACTTTGATGAAGAATTGCCCGGCGCCGGTATCGCCGATGGCCAGCACGCTCCCGGTGGTGGACGAGGTTATAATCCAATTCAATCCCCAGGTTCTGTCAGCCCAGGGATATCTTTTGACAGTCCTCACGGTTTCACATTTCCTGATTTCCCGGATAATAACATTCCCGTTCCCGGCGATAAAGACAATATTCCGGTCCCCGGTGATAATAACAACATTGATAGCATTGACGACATCCCGGTTCCCGGTGATAATGAAGTTCCTGAACCCGCAACCATCCTTTTACTGGGGTTGGGTTCGAGCATTCTTTTGAAAAGGACGAAAAAATAGAATGTGAATTGCCTCCTCGAAAAATCTCCGGATAACAGCACTGATAGGATAACTTTATAGGAGTATCCAAGGAAAAAACGGAGATTGGCACCGGAGGAGGTGTTGATGGTATGGCCGAACGACAAGTGCGTTCGGCCATATATTTTTACGCAAAAAATAGCTCAGGCATCCTGCCTGAGTCGTTAACGGAATGGGCCGGTTACGATTTCCGAAAAACAGCGACGACATTTTCCACTTCAACGACGAACAGCCGATTGTCTCCTTCAAAATCAACCGGAATCGCCCCCTTGGGATTGAACAGAACTTTATCATACTGATTCAGTGGAACTTCACTGGACATCTCAACTTCCGCAGATATCGAGACAACTCGTCCCGTGATGGTTGGAATTTCAATATTATCGGGCAGTTGAATGCCGCCTTTAGTTTGCTTTTTGTCTTCATCCTTGCGTATCAGGACACGCATTCCGATGGGTTCGACAGTTTCAAACAAATCGACCGCTTTTTGGTTTTGCTTATCATTAAGTTTTGCCATAGCACCAATCCTACTTTTCGGTTTGTTTCTTCACGGCTTTTTTTATGGTTTTCTTCACCGTTTTTTTAGCCACTTTTTTCTTAGCGGTCTTCGTTTTCTTCTTTGTTTTTTTAGCTTCCTTTTTGACAGATGCAATAGCCCGGCCTTCTTCCATATCTTTCGGCGGCCACTTTCCCTCTTCCTGAAGCTGTTTCAGTTCGTCCAGTTTCTTCATACTGACAATCGTTCGGCAGCGGGGGAATTTATTACAGCCCAAAAACGGCCCGCGTTTGCTCTGGCGGATAACCAGTTCGCCGGTTTTGCATTTATAACATCGAATGCCTGTCGGTTCCGGCGGCGGCGGTGGCGGCAACGGATTGCCGTCGGCATCCATTTTCAGAATTGTCTTGCATTCCGGATAACCCGAACAGCCCAGGAAGGGGCCAAATCGGCCCGTTTTTTCGATCAGCGGCTTGGAACAGTTGGGGCATTTATGTTTGCTTTCAACCTGCTCAACCATTTTCCCTTCCCGGTCACACGGGCAGGCGTATTTACAGGTCGGATAATCCGAACAGCTCAAAAAACGCCCATTTTTGCCGAAGCGATAGACCATCGGTTTTTGGCACTCAGGGCAGGTATAGTTGCTCGGCTGGGTTTCCGCCTTGGCGTGCTTCATCTTTTCCGTAGCTTCTTTAAGCTTTTTGCTGAACGGTCCATAAAATTCATTCAGAACCGAAACCCAATCCAGATGCTGCTCCTCAATTTTGTCAAACTGTTCTTCCATGTGCCGCGTAAACGCGATATCCATCACCTGCGGGAAAAACTCATCCAGCTTATCGGTGACAACCTCGCCGATGTCGGTCGCATGGAATTTCCGCTCAAGCTGTTCAACATATTTTCGATCCTGAATCGTCGAGATAATCGAGGCATAAGTACTCGGTCTGCCGATCCCTTCTTTTTCAAGTGCCTTAACAAGCGAGGCCTCAGTATAGCGGGCCGGTGGTTTGGTGAAGTTTTGAACGGCCTTGGTATCGACGGCGGCCAGAGCGTTGCCGGTCTGCATTTCCGGAAGTTGTGGGTCCTTGCCGCCGGTTTTCCAGACGCGGGTAAACCCGTCAAAGACAAGCACCCGACCGTTTGTCCGGTATTGGCAGGAAAAATTGTCCGCTGTTCCGGTGATTTCTATTCGTGTGGTATCCCATTGGGCCGGAGCCATCTGGCAGGAAATAAATCGTTCCCAGATCAAATTATACAGATTGTATTGCTCGTCGGACAAAAACCCCCTGATATCATTAGGAGCTAGATCCGGGTCGGTGGGCCGAATGGCTTCGTGGGCCTCCTGTGCGCCTTTCTTAGAGGCATAGCGGTTCGGCTTTTCGGGCAGATACTCCGGACCAAATTTGTTTTTGATAAAACGCCGACCCGCGTCAATGGCCTCATTGGACAGATGCGTACTATCGGTTCGCATATAGGTAATCAGCCCCAATGCACCCATCGACCCAAGATCGATCCCTTCATAAAGCTGCTGGGCGACCCGCATCGTGCGCTTGGCGGAAAAGCTCATACGGTTTGACGCGGCTTGTTGCAGGGTTGAGGTGATAAACGGCGGCGACGGTCGAGACTTAACCCGCTTGGTAATAATATCAGAAATCGCGTACTTGGCCTTTTGCAGATTAGCCAATATCGCCATTGCGTCTTTTTCGTTATCGACGCCGAACTTTTCACCGTCAACATGTATTAGCTCGGCTTTGAATGCGTTGCGTTCAGCGAGCCATTCATTCTGCTGAATGAGTGTTCGCCCTTTGTCTTTGTCCGGCGCGTTGTCCAAAAAGTCCTGCCAAACCGAAGTCAGGTCGGCTTGCAGATCGGGCGTAAACACCGCTGGCATTAGCCAGTATTCCTCCGGGTCAAACGCCCGAATCTCCAGTTCGCGCAGAACGATGATCTTGACAGCAACAGACTGAACCCGTCCGGCACTCAGGCCGCGGGCAACTTTTTTCCATAGCAGGGGACTTATCTGATACCCAACGATCCGATCCAGAATCCGCCGGGCCTGTTGGGCCATCACCCGGTCCATATCAATTTTTCCGGGGTCTTCAAAGGCCTTTTGGATGGCGCTTTTGGTAATAGAGTTAAAAACGACCCGATAGGTATTTTCGTCCTTTAAGTTCAGACATTCCTTCAGATGCCAAGCAATCGCCTCTCCCTCACGGTCAAGGTCAGTCGCCAGATAAACCTGCGTGCATTTTTTTGCGGCTGATTTCAGCGTATTGACCATCCGCTTTCGACCCGGCGAGATTTCGTAAGTTGGCTCGAAGTTATTTTCGATATCAACATTGATGCCCTTAGAAGGCAGATCACGGATATGCCCCATTGATGCATGAACCTCGAAATCGTTGCCGAGATACTTATTAATGGTCTTTGCTTTCGCGGGTGATTCAACGATGACCAGCGATTTTCCCTTTACTGCTTTTGCCATAAGTTGTGTACCAATATAATGATAAGCTTATTTAATTTTAGCGCTATTGGCTCTGTTTAGCCGTCTTTCCTAATTAGATTAGAGGATAGATAACAAGTTACGCTGTGATATGTCAAGATATTTGTAACATTTTGGGTGTTTTGGTGCCTCAGGCATTTTGCCTGAGGTGTATATTTGGTGTGCCCGGCAGGGCACACTTACTTGGAGGTGAAAGTCCTATGGGCCCGACAGCGGGAACCATTAGATCAGACGGCAAGGGTGTCAGTCGTGAGGCTGAATCTGAAGGAAGCCGCAGGCAAAACGCTGGCTCGACGAACAGGAATCGTATGCGAGGCGGTCATGTCGGATGAGAAGGCCATTATCTCCAAAGTCCAATAGCTGTACGGAAGGCATGGTTGACCAAGAAGGTTATCAAGCAGGCCCTTGGCGATGTTGAGTTTTGTTATGAAGCAGGTGTTTGTGGCTTTGTTCTCAAACGCCGAATCGAAGTTCATGGTTGCCACTGTGCCGTCATAGCTCCCTCTACCATACGTCGAATCGCACAGGTTCGCGGTGTAATGACCAAGATATCCTTGAGTTGATGCTTTTTCTGCCGCTTAATGTGAGGATCACGCACAATCGAAAAATGATCCCAAATCATTCCATTTACAGCCAAGACTCCTCGAAAAGCAATTTCGTTTTTTGGAAATATCAACTATTGGACCGATAACACTATATTTTAATGCGATTGCCCTGGGCAGGTTGTGCAGCAATTCCGCAACTTAGACTTTTTGTGTCTGTAAGTCCTTACAAGTAAGCATTTTCGCATTGATTTCCACAAAAACCAAATTCGCATTCGTTTTTTCTTGACTTTTCGTGCTCTTGCTGATATAATATATTATATCATTTACGATACAGATTTAACTGAAA
>JAGGWF010000126.1 GCA_021157685.1 Planctomycetota bacterium
GTAACCAATCGTCATCGCAATACCAAACTTTGGCGGCACACTCATATATCAAAAAAATAGCTTACTTTCAGCGGTAGGCGCTGAAAAACTCGTTTTTCGACAGCCTACCGCTGAAAGTAGCAGAAAATAAGAAAAAACGCACGGAACGGCAGAGCCTTTTCAATTCTCACCGGCAGAACCGGTGGATTAACTCTGATTTAGATACAAAAACCAGGGGCTGGTTTGTTATTGACCGGCCCTTTTTCATGTTGTTCAAAACAATTTTTAAAGGAAGTCGTTATGAATCGACGCGACTATTTAAAATTGGCCGGCATAACAACCGCAGGATTTTTTATTTCTCAGGGCTGTACTCTTACCGGACGCCGGAAGCGGGTTCATACAAACTTCGTCATCGTTTATACCGACGATCAGGGATACGCGGATGTCGGCTGCTACGGTGCAAAAAATTTCGAGACGCCTCATCTGGACCAAATGGCAAAGGATGGGATGCGGTTTACCGACTTTTATGTTTCCCAGGCCGTTTGCAGTGCTTCCCGTGCGGCGTTATTAACCGGATGCTACTCCAATCGCGTCAGCATTCTGGGGGCTTTGATGCCGTGGTCCAAAAATGGGCTTCATGCAGAAGAACAAACCATTGCCGATGTTCTCAAGACCAAGGGGTACGCCGCGGGTGTCTTCGGGAAATGGCATCTGGGGCATCATAAGCCGTTTTTGCCGTTACAGCATGGCTTTGATGAATACCTGGGGCTTCCGTATTCCAATGATATGTGGCCCGTGGATTTTGACGGCGCACCGATCACAGAAAAAAATCCCGGCAAAAAACCTTGGAAGCTCAAGTACCCGCAGTTGCCGCTGATTGAGGGGAATGAAAAGATTAACGAGATTCGTACTTTAGCCGATCAGGCAAGTCTAACGACGCGATATACTGAAAGGGCGGTTGGGTTTATTGAAAAGAATAAAGATCGCCCATTCTTTCTATATGTGCCTCATTCCATGCCGCATGTGCCGCTGGGCGTGTCGGATAAATTCAAGGGCAAAAGCAAACAGGGTATGTATGGCGATGTCATCATGGAAATCGACTGGTCCGTCGGGCAGATTGCCAAGGCGTTAAAATCGCACGGGCTGGAGGATAATACGCTGGTGATTTTTGCCAGCGATAACGGCCCGTGGCTCAATTTCGGCAACCATGGCGGCAATGCCAAGCCGCTGCGCGAAGGCAAGGGAACGATGTGGGATGGCGGCGCCCGTGTGCCCTGTATCATGCGATGGCCCGGACATATCAGGCCGGGATCAACTTGCACGAAGATGGCGGCAACAATCGATATTCTGCCGACGATTGCGGCCATCGCAGGAGTCGAACCGCCGGAGAAGAAAATCGATGGGGTGAGTATTTTGCCGCTTTTGATCGGCGACAAAGACACCAATCCTCGTGATCAATACTATTTCTATTACGGAAAAGGACTTCAGGCAGTTCGGGAGGGAAAATGGAAGCTGCATTTTCCGCATTCCTATCGCTCCTATGAAGGCGTCGAACCCGGCGCCGATGGTCATCCGGGGCCGTATACAAAGGGCCAAACGCCCCTTGCACTCTATGATCTGGAGAAAGACATCAGTGAAACCGTGAATGTGGCGGATCAACATCCCGAGGTTGTCGCACGGCTTGAAAAGATAGCAGAACGAGCGCGACATGAACTCGGAGACGCCCACACCAAAAGAAAAGGCACCGAAGTACGCCCGTGCGGACAAATCGAAACGACTGAACAGTAAGCAACGAATATCGAAAAAATCTTTCGGACAGGTCTTCAGGATCTGTCTTTATTTATGTCAGAAACGGGTTAAATTTTTTCTCATTTCCGATGGTGGTAGCCAGGCCGTGACCAGTGTAGACGGTGGTTTGTTCGGGCAGGGTCAGGAGTTTCTGGCGGATCATGTCAATCAATGTCTGGTGGTGGCCGCCGGGAAAATCCGACCGGCCGATCGAACCGGCAAAAAGCGTATCTCCCGCAAAAAGTATGTCTTCTTCGGATGCATACAGGCAGATGCCTCCCGGTGTGTGTCCGGGTGTATGCAGCACCTTAAAGCGAAGGCCCGCCGCCGTGTAATCGCCTTCCTCTGAATTCAGCTGGATCTCAGCAGATCGGGCCTGCACCATAACCCCGGCCATCAGCGATAAGTTCTCCGCAGGGCTGGTCAGCATGGTCGCATCGTCTTTGTGGATCGCGACCCGAACTTCGGGCCAGTGCTGCCGAAGTGTCTCGACGCCTCCGATATGGTCAGCGTGTCCGTGTGTCAAGAGGATGTCAACAGGAGTGTAGTCATTTTTCTTTAGCATCTGTACCAGCGGTGTGGCCTCCATACCGGGATCGATGATGAGGCAGTCGCCAGCTTCTTCATTTTGACGCACACAAAAACAATTTGTTTGGTAATCACCCAATACGATGGTATCAACAATCATACACGCTCTCCGTTTACTCAAAAAGGAAGATGTTAGTCCAAGGTGGCATGTCTTCTCGCCGAAGGCGAAAGGCATGGTCCGTTCGCTGCATCCATCGCTTCGACCGGCGGCCGAAAACGATGCCACCCGTTTATTTTATCTTTGCGGAGTGTATCAGAAGAGTGGGCATCAGGAAAGGATTATTCAGAGGCGGGGCCCTACCTTGGAAGATCCCGCTTGAGGCGCTCGGTCAGATGCTGCCGGAGGCCCTCAACGCGGTTGGCGAGATTCGCAAGAAAGACCTTCTTATCCGGTTCGACGGTTTGGGATAATGTCTGATTTATTTTTTTTGCCACTCGCCCAACGGCGTCCTGCTCGAACCGCATTTGGGCATTGGACATCATCCACTCCTCCAGAGCCGCCTCGGTATTTGAGACATAAACCGCCATTTCTTCGGCTTCCCACCAGGTCATTTCGAGTATCCTTTCAAAAAGGCCATCCCCTGTTTTATACGCGGCGGATGCGCGGGGTGTTCAAAATATCTCAGTCGGGCAGAGCATCGCCAATGAGCGGACGGATTCGGTCCACTTCAAAAAAGACCAGAAATTTGTCCGAATCGTCTTCTTTGGGATAGATACACGGCTGTTTTTTTCGAAGGGCCTCTATCAACGAACGGTTTTTTTCTTCATTTCGCATGGTCAGGCAGAACCGGAGCCCTTTGCAACTGACACCTTTTTCGATGAACAGATAGGACGCCTGTAAATGGCTTCGCAGATTCTTGTGACTGGTTTGCTGTTTCATCACAAGGGCCACGATCTTGTCATCGATGATAAACGGCTTGGAATAGATGGCCCGATTGACTCGGCCCTCTGGGTCACAAGTCGCCAAAATACCCATCCCTTCGGTGTTTTCAAAATATTGTCCCACGTCCATAGAATCGCTCTCCGCTTTCATAAAAATAACACTCTCGCGTACCATACACACCGGATGGGGGGAGGCAAAAATTCCATCCCTTTTAACGGATAATTCTTTTTGACATTCGAAGTCATTCAACTCATAATAAATGATGTCGCAAAATGTCCGATTTAATAATCGGCGATATAGTGTAAATCGCAGGGAGTGAGCATGGAATTTAAATCAATACCGGAAATTTTAAACTTTTCGATTTCAAAAGAGCGGGCATCTGTGCGATTTTATCAGGATCTGATGTCGAAAGCGGTCAATCCGGCAACAAAATCACTTTTCGAGGTGCTGGCTCAGAACGAACAAGGCCATATCGAGTCGCTTCAATTGGAAGTAGAGAAACTCGGCCATACGGTTGACACCAACAAAGAGGCGATTGATTCGGTATTCTATTGGGACGAACGCCTTGAACCGGATGACCCGGTTCAGAATATGAGTTTTACCGAGGCATTGCTGCTGGCGATTCAGAAAGAACAGGCGGCATTTCGCCTTTATGCCCAGCTACTGGGAACCATAAAGGATGAACGACTTGGCAAGGTCTTGCTGGAGTTGGCCGAGGAGGAGATGCGGCATGTTTTACAACTTGAGCAGGAATATGAAACGACTGCACATCATAAGAACAGTTAACCGGCGTGGGCTACAAATTTTTTCTCAATTTGCCCGGCTAAAAAGGTGTGTGCCCAATAGTGTTCGGCATAGTTGTTGCTTTTGTTTTCTGACGATTAAAAAAGTTTCAAAAAACAACGGGGTGTTAAAATAGGCGACTTGCGCAAGGGTCTCTTTTATGCTTAAATGCTCTTCATGAGCAAAAAGAAACCAAAAATTAAAGATCATCAACTTGAAGGTTTTAAGTACTTCAAGGCGATTTCAAAGATGCTTGAAGGCCTTCATCATGCTGGCTGTGACCGTGACATCGCAGGTAATCGCATTCTCCACATGGACCAGTATGTCTCGCTGGTCCTGCTTTATATGTTCAATCCTATCTGCACTTCACTGCGGTCCCTTCAGCAGATCAGCAAATTAAAAAAATCCAAAAGCAATTCGGTGCCGCTCGCGCCTCGCTGGGAAGTCTCTCCGAAGCGTCGACTGTATTCGACAGCGACCTTTTCTTGCCCAAAAAATGGGCTGAGGATAACAGAGTATTGTTTTGGCGAAAACACGCTATCGGAAACACCCGCGATGGGCGATATTTTTTCTTTTCAAAAGGTATCGCTACAGCTATAATAGC
Organism: Planctomycetota bacterium; assembly: GCA_021157685.1. Classification (GTDB taxonomy): domain Bacteria; phylum Planctomycetota; class Phycisphaerae; order Sedimentisphaerales; family Anaerohalosphaeraceae; genus 4572-13. Next base: position 4,626 of record JAGGWF010000126.1, read on the forward strand.
TCCCGTTGTTGCAGGGGACAGGGCAATGCTGGAGAGCAACCCGAGCACTGCGACAATCTATACTGGATAGGGGTGGCTTAACCACCGCCTTTTCCTTTGCTCTATCCAGGTAGCCAAAAGCGATAAACTCCAGCCCACCTTAGCGGGCTGTTAAAAACAGCGAAGCATTGCGCTTTAAATTAAAATCCGGGAAATTTAATGCCCAATCCAATTAAAACACCCGCTGACTCGGTTGTGGAAACCCGGTATCTGGTGATGCCCGGGCATGCCAATGCCTTTGGCACTGCGTTCGGCGGGGCAATCATGAGTTGGATCGATATGGTCGCAGCGATGGCCGCCCAGAAACACTGCAGCCGTGAGGTCGTTACCGCCGGCATCGATTCGGTTGCTTTTGAATCCCCCATCCGCATCGGCGATCAGGTTATTTTGCTGGCATGTGTGAATTATGTTAGCAAGACCTCGATGGAGGTCGGCGTCAAGGTCATCCGGGAAAACCCCGCCACCGGTGAACAGATCACCGCCACCCGCGCCTTTCTGACCTTCGTAGCCGTCGATGAAAACCACCGCCCCGTCGCCGCACCGAAACTCACGCCCAAAACAGATGACGAACAACGCCGTTGGAAAAACGCCGCCCTTCGCGTCAAAACAAGAAAACAACTCCGCCAGCAAACAATACGCTAACCCAGCGTAGCCAAAGCGTCTCACTTCGGAAAAATGCTAACACCAGCTTCATTTGTCCCGCCAAAAGGGAAGCCGGCAGTTCAAGCCATGTGGCATCTTGCTTGAGTAATAAAACAGCCCAATACAAATCCCCGCCCCAAGCAATGACGGCCAGTGCCCAAATCGGCTGAAAAAAGTTTTGCTTCTATAGACAGGGATATCCTCAATAACATATCCGGGGCCGGACTTGTAATGATCCCATTCTGATAATATTTCGCCTCGCGCAGAAATGGTCGCACTGACACCACAGGCGGCGTCCCGGACGATCCCATAGCTGCATTCAATCGCTCTTGCGCGAACGGCCTGTAAGTGAGCATCCTTAATCTCGTCTTGAGTTACAACTTTGGATATGTCAAGAAGTGACTTGGAAATTTAAGAGAGTGGGTATTTGATCTTGGGCGTGTTGCCCAATGCTATGAAAATACCCGTGAACGGGTACCATTTTTAATACCCATTTTGTTTACATCTTCCATGGCCTGTTAACTGTTGACAGAAAACAGCCCGATTGGAAACTCGTCAGGATCCAGGTTGAAAGATCTCCCGGCCGTATGGGCCGCCATGGGAACAAAGAATGCTACAGTCGATTCTTCTTTCTGCCCCTCAATTATCCAAAGCCTGCTCGATTTCCGGCGTGTTTTTAACCACCTCATAGAGCGTTAAATCAACGACCGCATTTTGTTTGAATTCCAGCAGGATCGGTTTTTTGTTCTTCGGACACTGAAAAGCCACATCCA
>JAGGWF010000207.1 GCA_021157685.1 Planctomycetota bacterium
AGCTTGGGATATGGTGGTATTTTAAGTCGCATACGCTGATCCCGGAAATGCGGCTAAAGCTGAGTTTGATTGCGGTGATGCTGCCCTATATGTGCCTGATCTGCACGGTCGCTGTTTTGGGCGGGGTGCTGAACGCTCATCGGCATTTTGCGATGCCCGCCGCCGCGCCGATTGTATTGAATATTTTCATCATCGGCTCGATGTGCGTCGGGGGATGGATTTTCAAGCTGCCCAATGAAACGCTTGTTTTTGTCATGGCGATTGGGATTCTGCTCGCCGGTGCTACACAGATACTGATGCAGATGATTCCGCTGTCGCGGTACGGTGTGGTTCTGTGTCCGGCGTGGAAGGTTAGGACCGAAGCGTTTAAGAAGATTATGATTCTGATGGGGCCGATGATCCTCGGGCTGACGGTAACGCAACTCAATACGCTGGCGGATATTCTCATTGCCAACGGGCTGAGCGGCTCTGAGGAAAGGGGGGCGTTTTTTATGTGGTTTGGCAGCCGGGTGAACTACCCTGTCTGGGCCGGTTCGGTGTCGAGTTTGTATTTTTCGCAGCGGCTGTACCAGTTTCCACTTGGCGTGCTGGGGATTTCACTGGCGACGGCGATCTTTCCGGTGTTGAGTGCCGCCGCGGCGGATAAGGATGACGCGTTACTTTCAAAAACCATATTGAAAGGTTTCCAGATGGCGTTGTTTGTGGCGCTGCCGGCGACGGTGGGATTGATCCTGGTGGCGAGGCCCCTGACGGCGGTCATTTTTGAGCATGGCCAATTTGCGGCCGGGGACACGGCTGAAGTTCAGTGGGTGCTTATTTTTTATTCGATCGGTCTGAGTGGCTATTTTCTACAGCAGCTCATTACGCGGGCGTTTTATTCGGTTAAGGACTCCAAGTGGCCCGCCCGGACGGCTCTGATTGCGGTGGCTGTCAATATAACTCTGAATCTGTCGCTGATCTGGCCGCTTGGCGTCAAGGGGCTTGCGCTGGCGACGGCATTATGCTCATATCTGCAAGTTGGCATTCTTTGGCTTGTACTTAGAAAAAAGTTTAACCTCTCAATATCTGCCAAAAACCGACTTATTCTGCTTAAATCGGTCATTGGAACCGTGGCCATGAGCGTGTTCGGGGCGATTTGCCTTGCGGCTATGCTAAAACTGCCCCAGAGCAGATTTTTTGAATCTTTGCGTCTTGCGGTTCTGGTTGTGGTCTGTGCGGGGGTTTATGCACTGGCGGGGCGACTGCTTGGGAATGAAATGCTTGGTTTACTGATAAAAGGCCGTAAGGAAGCGAAAACCCCATAAATTGGCATTGCTGTGCGTTTTTGAGTTTAGTGATTATGCATAATAGCCGATTTATTTAAGGTTAATGAGGTATTGGTGTAAGATTTTGGAGCCATGATGGTCAGACAAAATCGAGTTATTGCGGGTGTAATGTGCGGCGTTATTTTTTGCGGCACTTTTTCATATGCACTGGAGACAGAATCTCTGTTTTCAGAGAACACCGCCGCACTTTTCATTAAGCACGCCTCGGAAATTCACCAGGAAGATCCTCTCGATATTTCGCGGACCGAACAGGCCATGATATTTTTAGAATCTGCGGCCTCTCTGGATATCTCACCGGGTGAGATTCCTGAACAAATATTGCGTATCGGCGCAGGCCGCTCTTCCGACGGTCCGGATTACTCGGACCATCTGGCGTGGGCCTTGGATCGCTATCTTAATGAACGATCAGATTTGGAAGTGGTATCCGGTGCTTTGCGCTGTGTGTTGGATCATCTTAATTCACGAATTGATCGGGAGGTTTTGCTTGAGAAACTGTTTCGCAAGTATTCTTCTGTAAATACGGTCTTTGCGTCCGAACTGGCGACACAACTTGGCTTACTCGCTGTCGAAAAAGCAGATATGCAAACAGCGATGAACTATCTATCAAATGCGCATGCGTTAAACCCTTACAATCAACTGGCTCTTTCCAAGTTTTTGGAACTATCGGCGGCCCAAGGGATTTCTCAGGTGGCATCGGCTCCAATCGTGCAAACTCGCACGGCCCTCAAGGTGAATCCCTATGATCTGGACTCGGCTGTTGGGTATGCGGATACATTGCGGCAGCTTCAGATGTATGACATTGCATCGAATGCCTATGCGTATGCGTCGGGAGTCCATCAATTTCTGTATCCGGGCCAATCGCTACCTGATGACATTGTTCAGGGCTGGTTATTCAGTTGCTATCATGGTGATCGTTTACAAACAAAGTGCTTGGGGCTTACAGAGACATACCGCGATCCGGAACGATTCAATTTACTGCTTGAGGCCATCGCGGGCAAGACCCTGATCAAACTGGGTCAGCCTGAAAAGGGCAGAGGTTTGCTCGAATCTGCGGCTCAAAAAGCAGAGTCGCTTGTATCGGCGAAAGATCTGTCGGAACGGGTTTATCCGGAAGATCTCGCGTGGTTCTATAGTTTTGTTCTGGAACAGCCCGAAAAATCGCTTGCATGGAGCAATCAGGCATTTATCGCCGATCCTAACCGGCAGGGCGTTGAGGCCATGTTTGCTTATTCGCTGGTTTTGAACGGCCAAAATGACCTTGCGCAGCACTATGCGGAGTCCTTGAAAGAGAGCGATCAGATCGCGGCATTGACCCTAGCCGTGGTGCAACTTTCCGCCGATGACAAGCAGACGGGGCTGGATGCTTTAAGGGCAGCGGTGGAAATGTCGCCGGACTCATTCGTTGCGGAAAAAGCGATTCGTCTCCTGAACGATCATGAGTCGGACTATATCCCCTCCGCCTCCTTAGGGACTATTCAAAAAGAGCTTGAAAAAGAATACGGTAGTCGGGTCGTTCCCAATTTCATGTCTCCGGCGGATCGCTGTTCGGTGAAGCTGTTATTCAACGGTTCGGATTTCTTATATGGAGCCGATTTTTCGGGCCGGCTTGTGATTGAAAACACCTCTGATGAAGCTCTGGTTATAGCAGATGATGGGATGCTTCAGGGACATCTTCGCATTGATGCGGTTCTGGAGGGAAGTTTGAATGTTGAAATCCCCAATCTTCTCTCGATGAGGTTTCGGCCATCACAGCCCATTTTATCGGGGAAGCATCTTTCCATACCTCTGGACCTGAATCGCGGACGGCTGAGAAGGCTTTTAAGAACTTATCCTCAGGCAGATGTTCAGATTCATTTTGCGGCCTATTTGGACCCAACGATTTTAAAGTCGGGTAAATCAGAGAACCGGATGAAAAGCATCAAGCCCGTCCATGCCAAAATTCGTCGCAGGGGTGTGGTGCTCTCACGCAACTTCCTGTTGCAGCGGCTGGATGTCTTGTCAAAAGGCCAGCCGGGGCAAAAGTATCGAGCGGCGGCGCTGTTTACGGGTCTGCTTGCTGAGCAGGAAGCTGTTGATCTAAGCGGTGCGGATTTTGAATATGTCCGTGTTGAACGAACATTATTGATGGATTCGGTTCGTAAGATGCTTGTGGAGAAGGATTGGAAAATTCGAACCCATACTCTTTCCTGCCTTCTGTCTTTATCGATTCCCCTCAACGGTATCGTTGGCGAGGTATCAGAGAATCTCAATCATGACAAGTGGCCCGTCCGTTTGATGGCGATGGTTCTGTTGGCAAGGGCCCAACCCGAAACATTTCAAAAAGTGCTCGATTGGGCCGTCCAGAATGACTCGTATGAGCTTAATCGTCGTATGGCGATAGCGCTGGGAGGTCGCAAACCGAAGCCCGATCCGAAGGAAATGCTCACTGAATTGTCTGAATGATGCCGCCGGCATCATTTTGTGTTGTGATAAAACCGCATTCCTATGGCGATATGGCCATTTTATGCCATTAATTTTTCAAAAATTCCTGAAAAAAGGATTGTTTTACCTTCGGAAATTATGTAAACTTCCGAACCTGTTTATAAAAAAATAAGACTAACTTTTGAAAGGGAATAAAAATGCCGGCAAAAGTAGATAGTGGAACCTGTACTGGCTGTGGCGCATGTATAGATTGCTGCCCGAGTGAAGCCATTGAAATGGTGGATGGCAAAGCAGTAGTCGATGCGGATAAGTGCGTTGACTGTGGCGTTTGCGTTGATGAATGCCCCGTTGAAGCAATCAGTATGGAATAATGAGTTTCAGGCCCCATCGTCTAGAGGCCTAGGACACCGGGTTTTCAACCCGGCGACAGGGGTTCGAGTCCCCTTGGGGCTACATTTATAAGGGCGTCGAATAATCATTTGGCGCCCTTATTTTTTTGCGCTATACGCCGGGAGTTTCTCGCCAAGAAAATTCTCAATTTCAGTATAAAGTTGATCTCCAAAAATTCCATCTGAACAATCAATCCAAACCCCGGACTTTTTTGAGCGGAATAGAAAGAATGCCAGATTCGCGAGATGTTTTCCGGTATCTCCGGCAAAAGAGATTGTTGATCCGGCAGTCCAGTTCTGTTCTAAAAAGCGGTCAATGTCCTGCCATGATGTTGGTGTAAAATCTCCCAAGTCATATATCGCCTCGGCATTGATTTTAAACCATTGATACTGCTGGATCCGTCGCCTTTGTCCCTCAATGGACTTCTTAAATGTGCGATCCACATGCAAAACGGATAGGTTTTTCAGGTTATGGACCCACCGATAATCCCGTTTTTTTAAATTTCCAAGTTGGTCAAGTTGTTTTTTAAGCTCAGATGCCTTCTCGAAGTCCATCGCCTTTGCCGCTTTATCCATCCGTTGGTTGAGTGCATTTAGAGAGGGGGTGATATGGCCGTTTGCGGCTTCAGTTGCCTTATCGCATCGGTTCAGGTAGCTGGCCTTTTGAGTGGGATCAAGGCATGGCTTAGGGCATTTCATCATTTGAAGATAGGGGCAACTGGATTCCCGGCCTGTTTTTAACAGCGTTGGATTTTGACATAAGCAAAAAACGCTGTTCAGGGTTTTGGAAAACTCCGCCGCCGCTTTTCGACTGGGAAACAGGCCATAGGCGATTCGTTTTTCAGATATTGCAGGATTGTTCGAAGCATCAAAATAGGGGAGATAGGAATCGGTCTCGATAACCGAGAAGCAAGGGCGGGATAGATGAATCCAGTCATCGATCCGTTTTCCAAAAAGAATATGAGCGAGTTGCACATACACTGTTTGCGTCATGAAATCATTGTAGCAGCATTGCCAGTAAATCTTGTTCGTAAGGGCTGAAATGTTAGTCTTTTTAGAAACGCTCTCGTTTTGGTGGAAAAGTTTTGTGCGTGCGGTTCTGCGAAGGTTGGCTGTCTGTAATAACTGAATGGGCTGACAATCCGAATCGGCAAAAAGTAAAACGCCCTTGCAGGTGGGAACATCCGTAAGGGCGTCTAAAGTCAAATTTTCATGTTCAAAAGCGACCGAAGACTCAAAGAGTTCTTCGTAAGGAGGATTCATCAAACCCTCATGCCGCTGATAATGGTGTCAAAGACAGTTTTTCCGTCCACGACCCCCTGGACGGTTGCTGAAAACTGACGGCTTCGAACCTTATCGATGTGTCCAAGAAGGTACAGGCGGCTGCCGGGAAGAACCGTACCGCGGAATTTCGTTTTTCCGATGCTTGAAAAACCGATAAACCCCTCTAAGCCATAAATCCGTTTCATAAAGAAACTGCACAACTGTGCGGCAGACTCTACCATGATAACGCCCGGCATGATCGGACGGCCGGGGAGATGGCCTCGAATCCAAAACTCCGAATCCGTAACATCTTTGTACCCTAAGCAAAGCATCTGGGGCAAGTCGTGCCAAATGATACCGTCCAGTTGAGACATTTCGTACGATTGCGGATTGACTTCGGCAATCGTATGACGGTCGAACTGAATCTCCGACAAATCAACTGTTGTTAAATCGATAAGGGGAGTTGGGGGCATAAAATAACTCCTGACCCAAACAGTAATGGGCTATTGAGTATTATCAGAAAATTGTTATCCAACCCATCAAAAACATGAGGGTATGGTTAATTAACCCAACTGGGTAGGCAATTAATCGCTGGAGCGAATTTCAAGAACCGTATTACGCACATTTTGTGCGGCTTGTTTGATCGTCTGCATCTGCTTACGCACACGCGTTCCGGCCGCTTTGTTGCCACCCTCGGCCTTATTGATATCTGCTTCAATTTCTGCAACCAGTTGTTTCAGTTCTTCGTATGCCTGCATGAATGATGCCTCCTTAAAACACAGTTTAACATTTACATTCCACATTTACTTCAGGTCTGGATTCTACACATCCGGACCTGATTTTCAATACTTTTTTTGGGTTATCCGAACATTTTTAAGGTTAACTTGGCAATTCGCTGCCCCCGACGCCTGCATTGTTTCTGCACGCGGTCATCCGGCTTGCCAATCGAAACGGGGCCGTAATGATCTCCCTGCGGGTCGCCCTGGACGATCATTCCATGAATCAGCAGCATATTATTAATTCCGCAAACGGTCGTTTCATTGCCGCCGGCAATATTGGCCGAACTGCTGAATGCGCCACCAATTTTCCCGTCCAGCTTTCCATGTTTGCTGACGGATTCATCGAACAATTGGGCAATGGGAGCCGCTGCTCTGCCGTAATAGGTTGGAGAACCGACGACGATTGCATCAGCATCCACTAAGTCGTTAATCTTGACATCGGACACACTTTTACACTTTGTGGGCAATCCGGAAGTTTCCATGGATTCGGCAATCAGATTCGCCATGGCTTTTGTATTGCCGCTCCTCGAATAGTAAATTACCAATCCTCTGGCCATGTAGCGTTTAGTTTCCTTTCTCTGTGGGCTTTTCTTCCAATCGCTCTGTATTCTTACGGAAATCAGACGGCGTTTCAATGGTAAAAACGGCCTTTTTTAATTTTTTGTTGATTTTAAATTCTTTGAATTTAATGTCGTGAATGTCGCCTTGTGACGAGTAAGCAACGATTTGCTCCGGCATATAGGTGTCGATTGCTACCCGGAAATCGATTTTTTTATACTCTTTTTCATATCTTGAACCCTTTTTTACACTTAGCAAAAGCTTGATGGATTTATCGGATTCGTCTGGATTTTCAGGCAGTCGAATGTCAAAATCTTTTCTGAGCTGGTCAATGTTCGAGAAGCCAATCAGTGGGAAATTGCTGCTTATCAGCTCAAAAACATCGATTGGCTTGTCTTCCGGGGCTTTCTGGTAGAGGTCGATTTGTTTGAGTTTGTAGTCGATTCGAGTTAGCCAGACGCCATCGAAAAGGTATTCTTCCCGGCGACT
>JAGGWF010000067.1 GCA_021157685.1 Planctomycetota bacterium
CGATTCGTATAATATCTCTGTTTTCTTCCACTTGGCAATGTGTAATTGTCCGAACGGAGCTTTCCCGCTGATCTGCTGCGGAAGCAAATGACTTGAAATCATGCGTGCCGACAAGCACCCCGGCGGCGGTCTGCATTTTTTGAATATCCAATGACCCCGGACGATGCCAATAACGCCGGTCAAGAACCGAGCGTATTTTAGCCGTATAGATTAGATAATCGTATCTTTTTTCAACAGTTGAACCGATGGCATCAAAATCATCGGGCATTTGCTCCACCTTTGCGATGGCAACATCTCTGGGCAACAAATTGTTCAGGGCATTCTGGAAATTCTCTGTCGGCACCGGCGAATCTATCTGGAAATTAGCCACCTGTCCCAGGGCATGAACTCCGGAATCTGTTCGGGAAGACCCACTGACTTTTATCGCCTGTCCTGTCAGCTTATAAATGGCTTCTTCAATCGTTCCCTGAATCGTGGCCGTTTCCGGCTGGCTTGCCCAACCATGGTAGTTTGTACCATCATAATGGATAACGAGTTTTATATTTCGCATTGACATCTTGATACAAAAAGGGCCGGAATCTGTGTCCAGCCCCATAGTTTAGCGTAAGTCAAGGTGTGACTAAAGTAGTTTTTCCGCGATCTGGATGGCATTTAGTGCGGCGCCCTTTCGGATCTGGTCGCCAGCGACCCATAGGTTGATGCCGCGATTGTCCGGGATCGACTCATCTTGCCGGATACGACCAACAAAACAGTCATCTTTACCGCTTACATCGGTCGGCATCGGGAAGCGATTGTTCTCTCGGTCATCTAAAATAGACACGCCCGGCGCGGTACTGAGCAAATCCGTGACCTGTTCCGGCGTGATCGGATCGGTGAATTCCAAATTGATACTCTCGCAATGCGTTCGCATCACCGGCACACGCACACAGGTACAGGTGATTGCCATCGCTGGACAACTGAATATCTTATGTGTCTCGTGGACCATCTTCATTTCTTCTTCGTTATAACCGTTGGCCCCGATAGGCGAGTCATGACAATACAGATTAAAGGCCAACTGATACCGCAGCGTGTCGCAGGTAACGGGTTTGCCATCAAGGACTTCTTTGGCCTGTTGAACCATTTCATCCATAGCGGCCTGACCGGCCCCGCTGGCGGCTTGATAGGTACTGACAATCATCCGTTTGATGGGGTTGGCTTTATGCAACGGCCAGACCGGTACATTAGCGATAATCGTCGAACAGTTCGGGTTGGCGATTATGCCTTTGTGCTGTGCGATGGTGTCAGCATTCACTTCCGGCACGACCAGCGGCACACTCGGGTCCATACGAAATGCGGAGGAATTGTCAATCACAACAGCACCCGCTTTGACCGCTGCGGGAGCAAATTCTTTACTGCGGCCCCCGCCTGCCGAGAACAACACAATATCAACCCCCTCAAAACTATCGGCGGTCAGTTCCTCAACCGTATAGATCTTGCCCATAAACTCAATTTTTTTGCCGGCTGAACGCGAACTGGCCAGCATCTTCAAAGAAGCAAACGGGAAATTCCGCTGCTCAATAATATTCAAAAATTCCTGACCGACAGCGCCAGTTACACCTGCAATGGCAATATGCCTACCCATTTTTTGTACTCCTGAGTTTGTTACGATTAACACTTTGCTACACAGAACTGCTTACTATACTCATCAATACGATAAAATTCAATGGCGAATTCGCAACTGACGCAGAAAGCCTGCGTTATTGACTTGAAAACGATGATTCTTGGTGAATTTCTTAAAACGAGAGGGCTACAAACAGAAGCAGCATACTAATGATGACAGCGGAAAATGTGATTTTGCACCAGAGGTTGTATTTTGCCAGGGGCGGATCCTGCTCCTCAAATTCCCAGTATTCTTCTTCCCAATCACCGCCCTGCTTCGGCCGCAGGGCAATTTTGACAAACAAATATCCCGCGCTGCTGACGCAAAAACAGGTTCCGGCAACCAGAATCAAGATTAGTTTCCAATGCATAAAAGTATTATAAATAAGCCCATCTTTGAATGCCATCAAAAAGCGGTTGCGAATCGGCCCTGATTTCCGTAAACTGACCAAATAAATTTCAAGAATATCCCTCATGGATATCACAATATAGGATTTCGATATGGCCGAAAATAAACGCAAAGAGGAAAAACTGTCAAGTATGAGCTTAGGCGACCATCTGGAGGAATTACGATTCCGGATGATTCTGACACTGGCAGGCGTTGTGCTGGGCTTGGTTGTTTGTCTGTTTTTTGGCGGGTATTTAATTACTTTCTTAGAACGGCCTTATAATCAGGCGATGGGGATTACGCAGTCACAGCCAATTACCGATCCTGAACAAAAGGCCCATGATTCTACGGATAATACGGGGCAAAAATCAGCCAATCATATAGAAGACGCAGACTCAGCAGATGATACGACACCTGATCTAAAGGCCGTAAACAACATGCGGCCTCGTATTGGTCTGCAAACCAAAAAGCCCGCTGAGGGATTCGTCACCTATATAAAAATATGTCTCGTTTTCGGACTCCTGCTGACCTCTCCCTGGGTTTTTTGGCAAGTGTGGGCCTTTGTTTCATCGGGGCTTTATCGACACGAACAAAAGTTTATCCATGTCGTTTCTCCGATCAGTGCGCTGCTTTTTGTCGTTGGCGCTCTTTTCTTTCTCTTTATGGTAGCACCGTTGGCAATGACATTCTTCATGAAATTTAACGAGGCATTGGACCTCGCCTCTTTTTGGATGTTTGAGGATTATATCAACATGATCCTAATGCTGATGCTCGTTTTCGGACTTGCATTTCAGATGCCCATTGCCATCGTATTTGCTGAACGCATGGGTTTAGTCAGCGTTGAGATGCTGACCAATAGCCGAAAATATGTGATCGTCGCATTGACCCTCATCGCCGCAATGGCCACCCCCCCTGATGTAATTTCACAAATATCGCTGTTCATCCCTATGTATGCGTTATTCGAGAGCGGAATCCTTGCATGTCGATTTCTGAACAGAGGGAAATAAGCCCCTACCTGAATAATAGAGTTGCTATGAGGCCGAACGAAAAAACAAGACCAGACTCCGGGATTTGTCGCCAACTAAAATAGAACCGGTTATTCGAATCAGGTCCTAAATTTTATCTGCATCATTTTTTGGATTAAAATCAGACGAGCTTTTGGCTTCTCTGTCCGCTTCTTTATCCGCTTCGTCTATGGTTTTTGTGAACTCATCCTGACTATCTTTGACGCCTTTTTTGAATTCGGTTAAGCTTTTACCGATATTTCTTGCGATTTCAGGTAAACGGCGACCAAAAAGAAGTACCATTACACCCAAAATAAAAATCATCTCCATCGGTCCCGGAGTCCAAAAACCCAATACATTTGAAAACATTATCATTTATTCGATCCTTCCCGAATTAAAGTTCATTTGCTCATTCTGGTAACATGCAGAGATTAAACCCACATTTCAGTCTAAAATCAAGTTAAAAATACTTTATCCTGTTATTTATGGATAGCGAAGCAGGTCGGGGCGTTTGGAGCGGAGCCACTTAGGAAGTTGGTCGCGGGTGGCCTTTTCCCAGAGGCCCACTTCATTGTCAATCGCCTGCTGCATCAGCATCTGATAGGTCGAAAACTCACTGTGCGGATAGCTCAGGTACGCATAACCATAGCCATTTTTGATGATTTCGGCATTTAAAACTTTCCCATCGGGCAATTGAATATAGGCCAGTAAACGGCCATAGCGACCGCGCTGGTCACCAACAGTGTCCAGCAAAACCATCACCTGTTTTCCCAGTGCCAGAAAAGTCGTAAACTCCGTCGCTTCCGGGCCGTAATACATCAACCCAACCGTAGGATGTTTGGTTTCCGGGGTATCAACACCAATCAGGCGGATGCGGGTATCTTCATGCTCGCCATCGGGAATATCAATATCAAGGGTGTCCCCATCGATGACCTCCAGCACCGTAAAAACCCTGCCGTGGTACTTTTGCCAATCGCCATCAGGATAGGTGCTCTGCTGGATGTATTGCCGCAGGCGTCCGCCGAACTGATGATCCAGAACAACCCCTATAGGCATTAAAATAAAGAAGAACGCCGCTATCAGGCCATTGCGGGTTCTGCGACGCATCGCATGTTTTAATCTTTTTCTAACCACCTGTTCGGACCTGTTAAGGTAAAAATATTTTTACGGTTGTGCTCGCTGGTCAGCGGGTTTGTCGAGTTCAAAGACATCGCACACCGCAATCAAAGCTCTTTCAGCATCCGCGAGATCAACCAGGCAACTGATGCGAATCTCACTGGTCGTAATCGAATCGATATTGACCTTATGGGTAGACAGGGCTTTGAACATTTTTTCCGCTACGCCACAATGAGATCGCATTCCTACACCCACAACAGACACTTCCGCGATATCTTCACGAACGAAAACCGATTCACAGTGGATATTTTGACGGATTTCCTCGATGGCCTGTTTTGCAGCATCCAGATCCGAACGAGCAACGGTAAACGACAGGGTTGCTTTTTCCGAATTCACTTCCGTCTGAATAATGTCATTGACACTGACATTGGACGCCGCCAAATGGGCGAAAACACCCGCGGCATTGCCCGGTGTATTGTCGAGGCCGATTAAAGATACCTTTGCCATATCTTTCTGACTGGTTGCACCTGAAACAACAATTCCTTCCATCTGGGGCACCTCATGAGTAATTAGGGTTCCTATATCGTTATTCATGCTGCTGCGAACATGAATTGTCACATCGTATTTTTTACCAAATTCAATCGCCCGACCGTGCATGACACCTGCGCCAAGACTGGCCAGTTCAAGCATTTCGTCATAGCTGATCTGCTCCATCTTGACGGCATTTGGATACTTCCTTGGATCGGTCGAATAAATGCCGTCCACATCGGTATAAATCTCGCATTCGTCCGCTCCAAGCGCCGCCGCCAGCGCCACCGCACTGGTATCGGACCCCCCGCGTCCCAATGTTGTGATATTGCCAGAATCATCGACCCCCTGGAAACCGGCCACAATGCAGATATGCCCCGCGGAGAGCTTTTCACGAACCTTTTCGGCACCGATACTCTGAATGCGTGCTCTGCCGTGCAAATTGTCCGTAATCATCTGAATCTGTTGCCCCGTAAAGCTGGTCGCCTTTTGGCCCATCGCCTCCAAACACATAGCCATAAGCGAAACGGTTTGCTGTTCGCCTGTGCTGAGCAGCATATCCATTTCCCGTTTGGGGGGATTGAGGTTGAGTTCCAAGGCATCAGCCACAAGCTGATCGGTCTGTTTACCGCGTGCAGAGGCCACTACAACCACTTGGTTGCCCTGCTGATGTGCTTTTAGGGCACGGCCGGCCGCCCGGCGGATTTTTTCAGCATCAGCCACCGATGTTCCGCCAAATTTTTGTACTACAATCGCCATTTCGGACCTTTTTCTTTAATACTTTTTTAAAGGCATAATTTTCGCTTAAAAACACAACACGGTTGGGTGGACGATTATCGAACTGCTTTAGCCATCCAACCTGTTAATCTTGACTCGTCCATTATAACATAAATCATTTGTCGATCAAAAGTTAAACATATGCTCTGTAAAGGGCGGAGTAAAACTGCGGCGGATGGCGGTTTAAAACTGCGGCACCCAAGCTACACCTACTCCATCTGACACGCTGTGTCAATTAAATTTCTATTCACTTTTTCGCTGTCTCAACAAGTTGCTTATTCAACGATTAACACGGATATGATGGATGCCTTTTTTGAACAGTTCCTCGCCGAAGTCTCGCCTGATATTCATATTGTCATGGTATGGGATCAAGCTGGCTTCCATACATCGAAGAAGTTGAAAGTGCCTGGAAATATAACGAGTGTACCTTTGCCGCCATACTCGCCCGAACTTAATCCTGTTGAGAATCTTTGGCCGTATTTGCAACGCCACTATTGGGCCAACAGGATTTATGCTAACTTATGACGCACTTCGTCATGCTGCAATCGACGCCTGGCACGACTCGGTTCTCAATCCAGCGTTCATTCAATCGGTTTGCCGGACTCCCTATGCCGAGCGCATTAATTAATCGGAATTGGTGTAAGAAAAATTTGGCGACCCTTTTTTTTGATTTCAGTTGGCATTGAGGCAAATCCGCATTGGCTTTAAGCCCACGCGAATTTGCCTTTCTTGCCAGAAACCAACTATTCTTTAACGGCTTCTTTAATTGACTCGCGAATAACTTGGCACCCTTCTTTCAAGGCTTCTTCATCTATGCAAAGTGGCGGAGCAATCTTAACACATCCGCCGCCAACACCCACTGGTGCGAACATCAAAAGCCCCTTTCTGAAACAATGATTAATCACATTCCAGGCCAAATCATAATCAGGCTCTTTCGTGCCCGGTTTGATCATCAGCAAACCGCCCACTAAACCAACCGCCGGAGCGAAACCGATTATTTTAGGAAAATCATTTTTAATTGACTGAAGTTGCTCATTGAAAACCTGACTCAGTTTGGCGGCATTTTCCACCAGTTTTTCTTCTTCGATAATTTCAAGATTAGCAAGTGCAGCAGCGCAACAGATGCTATTTCCTGAATGGGTACTTGTCATTTCGTTCGGGCCATACAGATCCATAATATCCGCCCTGCCAATCACGCCTCCGATAGGCATTGAGCTGCTGAAACCCTTGCCCACGCAGAATAAATCCGGCACAACACCATAAACTTCAAAACCCCACATTGTCCCGCATCTTCCAAAACCGGCCTGGACCTCATCAAAGCATAGCAGCGCCTTGTGCTGATCACACCATTTGCGAAGTTTTTCTGCGTATTCTTTGGGCATAAAGTTAGGACCGACGCCTTGGTATGTCTCGGTCATTACCCCGGCCACATTAGCGGGATTAACATCTATATCAGCCAGGGTCTTTTCAAACAGCTCAAAACTCGTATCTTCATTGCGGAAACCATCGGGGAAAGGCACATGCACTATTTCTGGATCCTGATTCTTTATCCAAGCCTTGCCGCCCGCCATACCGCCCATCTGCTGAGCGCCCGTCGTTCGGCCGTGGAACGAATCATAGAATGAAACAATGACATTTTTGTCTCCACTAATTTTCTGACCATAGGTACGCATCAGCTTTAAAGCGCATTCGGTACTTTCAGAGCCAGTACTGAGCAAAAACACCTTATCCAGTCCGTCCGGCGCAAGGGCTGTCAGTTTCTGAGTGAGTTTAATTCTCGGCTCATTTGGAAAACAATAGGTGGTCAATAGCGGCTTGGAAGCCTGTTCTATTATTGCATCGGCTATTTTTTTTCTACCGTGTCCTGCATTGGTAATCAATACGCCAGATGAAAAATCCAGCCACTTATTGCCGTAGGCATCATAAACATTGATTCCCTCGGCCCTGTCCCAGACAACGGGCGGCTGGCCGCGCATGCTGCGGGCTTCGACACTTCGCAATGTCTTTATTTGCTCTATCGTTTCTGCATTGGGCAATTGCCCGCTTACTTTGCGATATTTTGTCTCAACCGACTTCACCTCTACTGATTCAAGTGGAAATTCCTTTGCCATCTCTACTATACCTTTTCTCTTAAAACACCCGATTAATATTCTTTTAACTTCACGCCGGCGTTTTCGCCGTATGTTATTTCTACTTCTCTGCCATCGTTTAATATCGACAGCCGCCCTGCCTCCATCACAAGCTCATTGTATGCGCTGTTTTTTGGCGTTGCCATCACACCGACCTCATCAAACTGCTTAATAAATTTCTGCCTTTCGCTCAAATCCAGGCCGATACACTTGCAGGCGTTCTTGATGATAAACGCTATCGAGCGATACCCATAGCCGACCGGCGTCAATCCCCCGCCGCCAAGGTCAATATATTTGAAATAGTCCGGGCTTGGCTCGGCATAGAGCGTATCGCCCAGTTTGGTGCCTTTTTCGATATAGCAATGCTCGATACCGCGATACTGGTCATTGTGAACAAGCATGCCGCTTTTATTCTCGCCTGCGCAGTACATGCGTATGCCCTGAAAGTTGCCGCCGGGACCATCGTCAGGATAGCCCATCACATCGGTTACATGCAAACAGCCGCCATTATCCCAAATGACTCTGCCATCGGTCCAGAGATAGCCCTCGTTGCCATTGGGGTATTTATCCTTGATGCCGTAAACAGAAACATATTTTGGCAGCAAGCCCGTAATAAAATGGAGCTGGTCAATATAATGACAGCCGACATAAGCAAACATATCTGAGTTTTCACAGGTACACCAGCTCTGGAAATTGGAATGCCTGTAATAATACGGCTCATTCATTTCTGCATGGCCAACCTTGAATTCGCCAAATTTACCCTGCTTGTAAAGGTCTCTGGCCATTAACGCCCGATCATCAAGCCGCTTGTGATATTCAACGCCAACGACGAGGCCTTTCTCATAGGCCTTCTTTTCAATCTCAATCGACTGATCGTATTTCAGCACCAACGGTTTCACGCACATGATGTGCTGATCACATGCCAGGGCCTCTTTGATCACCATATAGTGAAGCTGATCGGGCATCGCAACGACAACGATGCTGTGTTTTGGCAGATCGGCAATCAATTCCTTAAACAAATCCGGAAATTTCTCGCCCGGATCAGTGTCCAGTGAAGGATAGGCCGTGAAAGATTGACCGGGAAACGCTTTTTTCAAGCCCTTATCCTCAGCTAAAACTTTTAGCGGCTCAGAATCCAGTGCGCATACACGGATATCGCCGACAATGCCTTGTCTTTGTAAATGATAGATAGAAGGCAATATCTGAACCTGCGTGATCATACCTCCGCCAACAATCAAAACATGTGGTTTTGCCATTACACCCTCTCTAATTGTTTATGATTTCAAACTTGTTAACATGTTTATTCCATACAACACTTCTCTGGCCTTCAATCTTAGATGAATCGACACCAATCAGTTTCAACGGATTATAAAAACCTACATTTAACAATTCCTTCACAGAGACTATGCTTAGAGATGCCAGATAGTTCATGCACTCCAGCATCACGGAGGAAGAACCGACAAGGCACTGCTTTTGAGGATTGTGTAGTAAGCCATTTTCTTCAAGAATGATATCATTTCCAAGAACATTATATTTCCCAGCCCCCAAACCCGCTATCGGCGAAGCATCACTGGTTACTATTATATCTCCAATATCCTTGGCATTAAATACCGTACGAATCACCTGCTCCAGAAGATGATGGCCATCGGTGATGATCATGGCCTTGAGACCTTTAATCGCCAACGCTGACACTATTGGGTTCTGATGCCGGGGTATTTGATTGGGCATACCGTTTCCGAAATGGGTAATGGACCGAGCACCCGCACCGTATAATTTTTTCATGTCCTGATAATCGGCCATCTGATGGCCCAGCGAAACCGCCACATTTTTTGTTGTTGCATACTCCGCCAACTGTGCGGCCCCTCTTCGCTCGGCCGCAAGTGTCAAAAGCTTGATACGGCCTTTTGACAAATCCCAAAGTTCATCAAAAAGATCGGTTGATGGGTCTCTGGTATATTCTTTAGGATGCGCTCCCACGGCGCCAGGTTGGTCAGAAATAAATGGACCTTCCAGATGAATACCAAGAATTTTATTATTAAAACAATCCTTCTTCATCGCTTCAGCTATCAGAGGCAGGTTTTTGATATACACCTCTTTGGGGCCAGTAATGAGCGTCGGTAAAAATGCCGCCGTTCCGGCTTCCAGCAACTGCTCGCATGCAAAGCAGAAACTGTCCTCCGTTAAATCAAGACTGGAAAAATCCACGCCCTTATAACCATTAACCTGTAAATCTATGAAACCCGGTATCTTCACTTTTTCTTTCCAACTATCAATGATCCGCTCTGGCTGCATCATCATCTGCAATCTCTCTGACGACTCCGTCCGCTCCCGCAAATCCTTCAAATCATATTTTCCAAATGGGTCTTCAGCAACCTAACACATCGCTTCTGATCTCGGTCACTAATTGCTTTCAGTATTTTCTTATGACATTTCAGAGCATCTTTCTCACATTCTTTATAGCCGCTGCTGAAAACCTGTGAATATTTGTGGTATTCCGAAATCGCCTCAAACGCCGTTATCAATGCCGTGTTCCGGCTGGATTTAACGATCTGCTCATGAAACTTGATATCGTAAGATAAATACTCAGGCAACTGTTCAATCTTTTCCTCCATCGCCTTAATATACTGATCAAAAATCTTCAGCTCGGCCTTTGTTATCCGTTTGCAAGCCAATTCAATCGCGGCGACTTCAATCGCTTTTCTTGCTACCAGAACATCCTCCATCGAGGTATTTTCGCAGTCAACCGGCAATATCTGTTTAGGCAGCTTATTATAGGAGAAATTCTGGATATAAGCTCCGCTTTGGGGCTTTATCTTGGCAACTCCCATCTTTTCAAGGTCTGCCAGAGTCTTTCTAAGGGTCCCCCTGCTGATTCCCAGCCTTTCACATAGATTACGCTCAGCAGGCAACTTTTTGCCCTCTTTAAACTCTCCGGAGGCAACCAGTGATATTATCTCTCTGACCGCTTTTTTGTGTAATAACTCTTTGTCCACAACTGAACTCCATTAAACTTTGGCACACACACTATACCAAAACCACAAAGTCCAAGTCAAGGGCCAAAAATGGGAATTGGAACATTTTTTATACCAAAAATACCGGTTATTTTAACAGCATACAACAGCTTAATAGACTCAAACCCGTGTGGTAGCAGGGGTCGAGGTCTGGCGTGGCGGGAATTTTATCCGTAATATCGCCTGCCGCATCAAGTGTTTGCGTTGCGAGGCAATGACAAGTGGGCCTGATGTAATGAAGCATCAATGCATTATGGCAGGCACTGAAAATCTCAAGACATTCTTTCCTGCAATCACTTTCATTCATAACAGACCAGCACTCTACCGAAGTTCTCATTGTTTCCGGCAACGACCACCAAGGCATATCCGTATTGACGGGACATCGTGACAACAAGTCAAATGTTTTACAGATTCCCAATGAAGAACCCGCAAACCCATTTTTGAAATTCTGTTTCATGATGAAATACATCAGCGCTTTATATTGTTCGATGTTATCTTTTTGCTCAATGCTTAATTCCGATTTCTGTTCAAGCACCCTCATTAGCATGAGTGCCAGACCTGCAAACTCCAGCGCATGCCCGGAGTCAGAGATGATAGAACCATCCTTCAAATAGGGGTGATTGTCAGTATCTATGAACTCAACAAAATCATACACCTGAAGTTCGGGCCACTTGGCAGGAATATTGACATAATGGTCAATAATATATTTGACGAGTTTTAATCCCATCTCAACACGATTGGGAAGTTGGCTGTATTGGGCGAGCAGAATGCCCGTTCCAATCTGAAGCATAAACGGGGCATGAGAACGCTTGCCCTTTTCGGCACCGCCGGGATTTTTTGCATCAAAAACAACTTGGTCATTTACCAACTGGCCCTGAAAAGTCGCATCATAAATCTCCAGACAATAGTCCAGCGAGTGTTCTAAGATTTCCTTTTCGCCCAGATAGGCAGCCGCGACAAACATGCCTTTCGCACAAAAAATATCTGTAATCGTGTAAGGTGAATCGCCCGTTAAATCGAATGATCGAATTTGCTTTTTGCCATCTAATCGAATCGGCTGTCCGCTCGAGGTCATCATAAAAGAAAGATGGCCGTTATTTTCTTTCCAGATACGATACATATTATGTAAAACTTCGACCAATAGGCGTTCTGCAGCACTGGCACATTTTTCGAATTTCTCTTTGTTTTTCAGCAACTTGCGGTGACTGAGTATTTCTGCGATAGACTCCATCGCACGGCCCTGAATCCAGGCATACACAGTATCCAGACCTTTTATGCAATCATCTTTGGGGAAGTCTTTCTCTGTAATCAAATCAAACTTCGTATCTATCCAAAGATAGCCGGGGGTGGCATTAAAGCGGTCGATTATAAATTCAAGATTTGCCAACAGAATCTCTTCATAGTCCAAACAGGCATCTTGTAATTGCCGGAGCGAGGGTTGAGATGTTAGCGTTATTCCTTTGTAAGACATTTCAGGTCATCATCCTGTTGAACAAGTGTCGTTGGCAACTTCACATTTTTCATTAGAGACAATTTCGACTCCGTTTCCACCATTCTACTGTTTACCGTCTTACTTTCAAGGTCTGTTTTGCTTTCAATCCGGGCCACTGTTTCAAGATCGCTTCCCATCTTCCGAAGCAAACATCATCCGGCATATATCGACCTGTCCTTTTCAGTCATTTACTGAAAATGTTACGCCTAAGGGACGGCGCATGAATAAACTGTTTATTGATCGCTCAGATTTGCATTAGATTCAGTCGCAATCGATTGAGTGAAACCGCAGCCATAGCTATTCTATATCGAGGATTTCGCAATTGAGATTCGGCTGAAGATGATATGAAGCTGAGATGAGAAATAGATAGGTTATTTATGCGCAGTTCCTAAGTCTATAGGACACTTTCAAGTCGACCTCGGCGCCAAGGGTGCTCGCTTAACATAAATGTGCACCCCCTGTCTCATTACATAACCCCAGAACTGTTGCCAGCGGCCCTTTGTCAGCTTCAAAGCTCGCAGGACAAGAACGCAACTGGCACCGTCATCTTTCCACCTTGATCCAGAAATACACATTCGCTGTTTGACCCATACCTTGCAGGCAACCTCAGTTATGCCGCTGCCAATGTCTATTGTCGACGAAAAAAAAACTTTACTGCAATTCTTACATTATTAAAAGCGCGCACCTGCGCCACGCGACACCCCTCGTAACCCATTATATTTACTAATGTTACAACAATTTACTCATGCGTTCGTTAATGGGACAGAGGTGACATCGCTACAAGCCTCCCAAAATTAAATAATTGTAAAATGGCGTTTATTATGCTAAAAGTATATACATATGAACAGGACTGTAATTGGTAATCAAAAACCATTTTATGAAAGGAACAAGAAAA
>JAGGWF010000031.1 GCA_021157685.1 Planctomycetota bacterium
AGGTTGAAGCTGGTATCCCGGAAGACGACCCACGAAACCCCGCAACTATCGCTGATAATGTCGGCGATAATGTGGGCGATGTGGCCGGTATGGGTGCTGACCTGTACGAAAGTTATTGTGGTTCGATTCTTGCGACCGCCGCTCTTGGCGCCGCTCTTTCGATGGGAACGCTCCAACAATTCGGCATCGATCCGCTGATGGTGGTTGTGGCTCCAATGCTTGTCGCGGCGATTGGTATCGTGCTGTCGATTGCCGGTATGTTTATGGTCAAATGTAAAGAAGGGGCCACCCAGAAGCAGTTGTTAAAATCTCTGCTCGTAGGTACGCTGGGCAGCTCGGTCTTAATTCTTGTCGTTCTGGCGGTTATGGCCCAAGTACACATGATTACCTGGGGCATCTTCGGTTCGGTTGTATCCGGCCTGCTGGCGGGTGTCATAATCGGTCAGATCACCGAGTACTATACCTCGGCTGAATTTAAACCCACAAAGGGAATCGCCGAACAGGCTAACATGGGTGCAGCAACCACAATCATCGATGGTTTGGCTGTTGGAATGTTCTCGACCGGATGGTCAGTTCTTACCATCGTCGTCGGCATTATGTGTGCATTCGCCTTCGCCGGCGGATTCAGCAATCTTTCCATGGGACTTTACGGCATCGGCTTTGCCGCAGTGGGTATGCTCAGTACACTGGGTATTACGCTGGCGACTGACGCTTACGGACCCATCGCCGACAACGCCGGCGGTAATGCCGAAATGGCCGGTCTGGGTGAAGAAGTTCGAAAACGCACCGACGCCCTGGATTCGCTCGGTAACACCACCGCTGCAACCGGTAAGGGTTTTGCGATTGGTTCCGCGGCTCTGACCGCCATGGCTCTGCTGGCGGCTTATATCGAAGAAATTCGCATCTGGATCGGCAAGCTGGCCGACGGCAGCGAAGAAGGTGTTTATTATGTGGGCGAAATGGCCTTTACCGCCGCTTCCGCCAAGGTTGCAACTGTTATGGATTTTGTCAATGCCTACAACATGAGCATTATGAACCCCAAGCTGATCTGCGGTATGTTCCTTGGTGCGATGATGGCGTTTGTCTTCTGTGCACTGACAATGAAGGCCGTCGGTCGTGCGGCGGGCGCCATGGTAAACGAAGTTCGCCGTCAGTTCAAGGAAATTCCGGGCATTATGGACGGCACTGGAAAACCGGACTACGCAAACTGTGTAGCCATCTCAACCGCTGGCGCTCAAAAGGAAATGATCGTCCCGTCCGCTCTGGCGATTACCATACCGGTTTTGACCGGTCTCTTGCTGGGTGTTCCCGGTGTGATGGGCCTGCTGGCAGGCGGCCTGACCGCTGGTTTCTCCCTGGCCATCATGCTGAATAACGCCGGTGGCGCTTGGGACAACGCCAAGAAGTACATCGAAAATGGCGCTCACGGTGGAAAAGGTTCTGAAGCACATAAAGCGGGTGTTGTTGGTGATACCGTCGGCGATCCGTTCAAGGACACCTCCGGCCCAAGCTTGAACATCCTGATCAAGCTGATGACGATGGTCAGCGTGGTGTTTAGCGGCGTGGTTGTTAAATTCTCTCCGATCATCGGGGAGTGGTTCTCCAATCTGTTCGGTATCACCAACTAACCTTAACGCTTGACGCAACAGTATAAATCGATTAGCTTACAGGGGTGCCCTGTTTCAAGGGGCGCCCCTGTTTTAATGGAACGCAGACTTCCAGTCTGCGCATGCGACAGTTGCCGGTACGCAGTGCAAAGAGGATATTTGTAGCGATAAGCCGTTACCGTCACGCAGCGCAGGCAAGATGCCTGCGTTCCTTTAGGGCGTGTTAAAAAAGATGGACTAAAAAATGACTAAAAAAACGAGAACTGAAGACAAACCGTTAGCGCTTGACGCGGCCCGCATCGCCCGCGAGAAAAACTGCACGGACATCACGGTCATCGACCTGACAGGCATCAGCCCGGTGACGAATTACTTTGTCATCGCCACCGGAACCAGTGCCAGGCAAGCCCGGACAGTCGCCGATGAGATATCGGTGGAAGCCAAAAAACAGGGCCACAAGCGGTTCGGTATTGCCGGATACGATAGAGGCCTGTGGATCCTGCTGGACTTCGTCAGCGTCGTGGTCCATATCTTTGCCCCCGACCAGCGTGAGTATTACAACCTCGAAATGCTCTGGGGTGACGCAAAACGATTGACGATTGACGATTGACGATTTATCGAATGAAACAACTTACAGATATTTTAGAACAACGAATTTCCAAAGCCATTCAGGCCGTTACCGGTCAGGAGGATTGTCCGGCATTGGTTGGCGTTTCAAAAAATACGAAATTCGGGGATTATCAGGCCAATGGTGTGATGGCGGCGGCGAAGAAGATGAAAACCAATCCGCGTCAACTGGCCGAGCAAATCGTTGCGGAACTTGAGATCGAGGATATTTGTCAGCCGCCGGAAATCGCCGGGCCGGGATTTATTAACCTGCGGCTCAAAGATGAGTTTGTTGCCGGTCGGTTGCTCGAAATAAACACCGACAAAGACCGACTGGGTGTTGAAAAAGTCGAAACACCCAAAACCGTGGTCGTGGATTACTCCGCACCGAACATCGCCAAGCAAATGCATGTGGGTCACCTGCGAAGCACCATCATCGGTGA
>JAGGWF010000117.1 GCA_021157685.1 Planctomycetota bacterium
TAATACGGCTGTTGAGGACACGCTGCACCTGGCCAAATTTGCTAAAAAGGTTTATATGGTGCATCGGCGACAGGAGTTTCGCGCCACGCCGGTGCTTGTGGATGAATTAATGGAGACGGTCAACACCCCCGACAGCAACCTGGAATTGAAACTCGACAGTGTCGTTACTTCTATCGAGGGCGAGGGAAAGGTCCAAAAGGCTGTTCTAAAAAATGTCAAGACCGAACGGACTGATGAAATCCCCTGCGACGGTGTTTTCATCTTTGTCGGAATGATCCCGAACACCGGCTTTTTAGACGGATCTGTTGATCTGACTGGGAGTGGGTTTATTCAGTGTGATCCAGCGTATTTGCGGACGAAGACCCCGGGCGTGTTTGTGGCTGGAGATTGCCGTGTGGGTGCGGCGATGCAGCTTGTGACCGCCGTAGCCGACGGTGTCAACGCCGCGATATGGATGAAGCATTACCTGCGCGACCCAAACTGGTGGAACGAACCCCTCTCCGATGCACTTTCACCGGCGGAATGGTAAAATCAGAGCCGCGACAGTCATGGAGCGGGCATGGCGGGCTGACCCTGCCGCTCGATAAAGTTTTGCATTGTTCCGATTCTCCGTATCAAAGTTTTGAGTTTGAGGGATTGTCGGAGAAATGTCGAGCAGCGTAAATAACAATTTTAACTTTTTTGGTTCCGGCTTGCCCGGGTTAGGAGGTCGTAGTTTACTTTGCGGCATGCTCCCCAAAAACTGTACCACTTAAAGTGAGCGTAAAATCGATGAATTTGGTATACTATTAACGCTGAAATTTAGGAGACTGATGTATGAAAATCATCAAGCACCGAGTGTTTCTTTGTATAGCGACAGTTGTCCTTTTGTTTTTTAGCCCGGTTTTTGGGGATGATTTCACGGGGGAAGTTTGGCCCAGTGATGCGTTAACGAAAGTTCTGCGGCAGGCTTTGCCGCCGGGTGATTCGGCAGGTGTTCTGGAAGTTTCAGGTGCCCGCGGCGAAACAGTCAGCGGGCAAGCTATTTTTCGTTGCAGCCAGGACGTTGCGGATGTTACTGCAAGTGTTAGTGTTCTGAAACACCGTTCTAGCGAAAAGTTTATTGCTACTGATGCGGTTCAATTGCAGTGGGTTCGCTATATTGATATCGACCGCAATTCGTCTGGCGTTCCGGAAGACGAGCTTGTCGTAAAAGCTCCGAACAGCATCCCGGATCCATTCTGGGAAGAAATAAATATTACGGTGAAATCAAATGAGGCTCAGCCAGTATGGCTTGAGATTGATATACCATATGATGCGGTGGCAGGTGACTACCAGGGTGAACTTGTGGTAAATGCGGGTGGTGAGTTATTTCGTCTGCCGATAAAGATGCATGTGTGGGATTTTGAGATGCCGAAGGAGAAGCACCTTTCGATTATCAACTGGGTGAGTTTTCCGGGTGTTACATTCAATAAGCGTATCAAAAAAGATACAGAAGAATATTGGCAGTTTTTAGAACGACTCGTCAAATTCCTTGTCAAGCACAGGCAAACCGACTTACAAACCAATCTGTCGATGATCCGTAAAAAGAAAATTGACGAAACAGAGACAGTCTGGGACTCCAGCCTTCTGGAAAAGTACGCTGATGTAGTTTTTGGTGCTGGGCTTGAGCAAATTCATCTGCATACTGTCGCAGGCAAAACCGCTTATATTCTCGATCCCAATAGCAGAATCATCGATTATAAGGATAACTACCGGCGGCTTGTCGCTTTGGAAAAACTAATGCAGCGGAGAAACTGGCAGGGGCGGTTTTTGATTGCAATATCCGATGAGCCGTTCATACACCATGAGGAAACTTTTATCGAGGTTAGCAAGCGTGTTCATGAGGCTTCGCCCAGTGTGCGTATTATCGAAGCATGCGAGACCGAATATCTTGGCGAACTTGATGTCTATGTTCCCAAACTTAACCACCTGAACTTGTGGTATCGACAGTTTGACAAACTCCGGGAAGAAGGAAAGGAACTCTGGTTCTACACCTGCTGTCACCCGCAAGGTCGTTACCCTAACCGCTTCCTTGACCAGTCGCTGCTGAAAATGCGTGTACTGCACTGGATCAATTATCTCTACGATATAAAAGGTTACCTTCACTGGGGGCTTAATATGTTCTATGGTGACGATCCTTATACACAGGAAGCTATCAGTCAGGGGCTGCCGTTAGGCGACAGGGCTATTTGCTATCCTGGTAAAGATGGTTGGCTTGGGTCGATTCGATACAGCACACAGAAAAACGGTATCCAGGATTTTGAATATTTATGGGTGCTCGAAAATGAACTTAAAAAAATAAAAGAAAAAGTCGGTGCTGAAGCGTTCTGGCTCGAACCAAGACAAAGATCGCTGGAGCTTTGCAAAAGAGTTATATGGTCGTTTTATGACTATACCCGTGATGACAACCTGCTGTGGCGGACTCGCAAAGCAATCGCTGAAGAAATTGAAGCCATGAAAGTCGAACCGTTTTTGATTGTCCAGACGTCACCTGAGGAAGGGACAACTATTCCGTTTGGCCCACGACATGTGAACGTTCGGGGACTTGTCACTCCAGGTTCAAAAGTTACTGTAAATGGAAAAAACATCGTCAATGTTCGCCCAAGCGGCTACTTTCTTTATGCGTATCTTGATGATAAGCAGCCAACCATAACCATTACGGCAGAGTTCAATGGTAAAAAAAGAACCGTTCAGCGAACTTTCAAATTCGTGGACTAAAAATACGAGACATGTCAAATA
>JAGGWF010000213.1 GCA_021157685.1 Planctomycetota bacterium
TGCGGTTGGGCGAGATCAATTTTAAAAAGGGCGAGCCGGTATCGGCATGTGTCTATTTCAACTGGTTTTTGGACTATGAGCATGCTGCTGACGGACAGATTGCCGATATTGGACGAATTCTCGAACAAATGGAGGGATGCGACCAATGAAGACAGCAACAAATCAAAACAGATTATCATGGTTTTTCACAAGCTTGGAAGGTAAACTGATGAACAATTCAAAATTGATCGGGAGTGTGTTTTTGGTTGGAATGAGTATGATACTGTGTGCCAAAACCTTCGCCTGTATATGTCCGCCTTGTCCGCCGTGCTATACGCTAACAGGCAGCTACCCGGATTGCGATTGCTCTTATGACTGTACGGGATGTCAGTCCTGCGTTTCAGGTTCATGTGTCAACTGCGGTGGCAATCCAACTAGAGCTTGTTGTGATAATATAGTATGCTATAGTCCTAGTTGGAGACAATGTTGCGGATACGGAGACGGTACTGTATGCAATGACTCTTGTTGTGATAGCTGGGCTTGCCAATATTGTAATGGTAGCGGTTGTTCGTTTTGCCTTTCTAAAGCTGTAGATTATAGGGAATTGCAGGCATGCAATAAAGTTCCCGATCCAACTTGGCCTTACGATATCGACGGATGCTCTACGCCAACTGGGGATAATCCGTCATGGCCGTGTACGGGTACCAGTTTTTATGATGCCTGTGCTGCACATGATATGTGTTATCAAACTTGTGGAAGTGACAAAGCGGCCTGTGATTTTCAATTTGATACCGCTATGAACAAGGCCTGTGAGGACTCTAATCCTGTTTGTTGGACAATCTGCCAGGGATGGAGAACGATCTATCGAGGTGCAGTAGAGCTTGTGGGAACCGGGGCTTACAGAGGAAGACAGGTAGATTCTTGTGCATGCTGTGATTGCTGATTTATCTAATAATTTTATGACAGGAGATCTGAAATGAAATACTTAGTGAAAAAATTGTTTCTTTTTGTTTTTTGTATGACAGCTTCCATCCTTAGCGCAAATACATTAGATATTGTTTGGGAACAGGAATTTGGCGATAAAAATAATCTTAGCTATGTCGCTCATGAAAGCATATATACTGACAATGTGCTGAAAACGATTGGTTATGCATTTGAATCTCAAACACAAACCGCAGGACAATTCTGGTCTTGGCAAATCGATGATGCAGGTGAAATTTTATCTCAAAACAGTTTCCATACGCTTTCCAAGGAAAATCCGTCAGCGATTGGCTTTGGTTCATGGCGGACAAAGGGCATGATAGTTCGTCAAAATAGTCTGTATTTTGCGGGTACATTCGGCACCGGCCAATCAACATTTGCACACTATAAAACAGACAATCAAACGTTTAATTATAATCTCATTCAGCCCAATCCCCATAAAACCTCTGAAGACTTAGAAAAAGGGTATAAAGAAACGATACTGAGAATTATACATTCAGATGGTAGTTTTGTTTTGATGGGTTCTGATACGGATTCGAATGGAATTGCAAAGCAAGTTGATTCATCCGGTACCCTAGTATGGCAAAATGTCTATGAGAAAGGAACAATATCTTTTATTGTGGACGGCCTTGTCTTGGAAAATAACCTGATATTACTTGAGTGTTATACAGAAGCTGACCCTGTAAAAAAGCCGTATGAAGGGTATCATTGTCGCCTTCTGAAATGTGATCTGGATGGTAAAATTCTTTCTGAGAAGTCGTTTGTCGGTGGTAGCGCATTTCCCAAC
The DNA here is from genome assembly GCA_021157685.1 of Planctomycetota bacterium. GTDB lineage: Bacteria > Planctomycetota > Phycisphaerae > Sedimentisphaerales > Anaerohalosphaeraceae > 4572-13. The sequence continues at coordinate 1,748 of JAGGWF010000213.1, forward strand.
AAACATCCGGAATTACATAAGATTGACTCAAGGTCTTTCTTGGTGGGGTATGACCGAAATTTTTTGCCAAATCAGATAGAATATTCGGTTGCGGCCTATGACAATACACTTAAGCTTTTATGGGAAAAAGCCGTATCGGGGAAAAACGAACAAGGGCGTATCCCCATTTATACGCATATATTACCTGTTTCAGTTGATGGTTTTATTGCAGCTTACACGGAAATGGGTAGCGATGGAATCATGAGCATACAAGTTCAACGATATAATGTGGAAGAGGACTGTTCCGACTCTTTGCTGCTTACAAATTATGTTGCAATTGACGGTTTCCAACTGGTCGGTTCGAATGATAAAGTATTTATTACTGCATTAACGGTACCGGACGAAAATTATCGCACTCGGGTAAAAATAGCGGCTGTTTCGATTCGATGATGGGATAAAGAGTGTATTACAGAATCATTATACAGAGTATATGTTTGGCGCTTTGCATGTTACTTGTCGGTGGTTGCTGGTGGGCGGGCAGTGGAACAATGCACGTTCCAATAGATACGATACGTTGCGGTAAACCCTGGACCGTACGTGTAATATACCAAAATGATCCGAAAGATTGGCGTGTCAATTTAAAGAAAGAATCTACAAATTTCCGGCTTAATTATCGCGTTGGGCCATCTGGTGAGTATATTGCGGTCCCAATGGTTGCTGAAAAACTGGAGCCCAAAATAGGCCGTGCCTACCTGAAAGCTGATATGCCTTCAGTCTCGTGTGATAAGCTTGGCGAATACGTTGAGTACTATTACGACCATACTAATTCTTATAGTAATTCGTACAACAAATCAAATATATACCGAGCTGCTATCAAATATTAAAAAATTCAAAACTAGAAAACTAGGGACAAAATTGATCGAATAAGAAGCGGGAACGGAAATAGGTGACTGTGGGGGTGTTGAAAAAGCCCCACAGTTCCTATTATTGGTCCATGGCTCATCTGCCCAGTATTTTAGTGTTTATCTGTTGTTTGACAAGAACTAATCCTATCGCCATTGTGGCGACAGGTAATGATTTTTCTGCGGGAAAAAAGAAAAACTGCTTCAGACTATCTTTAGATGGTAGGATTACGGTATGCGGTAATCATAATCGCACCACTGCGAGCGACAGGTGAATAACAGTAATATTGCTCAAGAACGCACGGTGTTAACCGCCGCGGTATGGTTCTTTGAGGCTTGACGACCCTTTTTTGTTCGCACCGGCCCCAATCCAGCCCAACCGTATCCCTGACGACAAACTGATCTTCAGTAAATCGCAATAACTCCCGAGCCTGTTTCTGGTTCTCTGTCAAGGGGAGGACTCCGGTCCTTTTAGGCTTCCTACTTTAACTGCAAAACCGCTGCGTATCCCCCATCGTGATCGAAGGCATCCGGTGTTTTCAGAGACGGAAGTGTCAGTTGCTCAGTAAGCAATGTAAAGCGGTTGTGTTGTGACAGAAACGCCCGAATCTGTCCGCTGTTTTCTTCCGGCTGGATGGAGCAGGTTGAATACAGGATTTTTGTTTTAGGACGCGCCAACCGGGCCGCTTGGCGAAGTAAGCCCTGCTGTATTGTACGCAAACTTTCTACGCTTTCGGGCTTCCATCGCCACCGGGCCTCTACCCGCCGGGCCAGCACTCCCGTATTGGAACACGGTACATCCAGTACAATCGCGTCCAATCGCTTCAGCTTTCGTACGGTTTGCTCAAGCCGAGATTGGGGGACGATCTCGATGGATTGAAGTCGCATCCGTTTTGCATTTTCGCGCACTTTCGCAAGCCGTTTGGCATCAACATCACTGGCCAGAATCACCCCCTTGTCCCGCATCCGTATCGCCGAAGCCATACATTTGCCACCCGGCGCCGCACACATATCCAGCACGGTCCAGTCGGACTTGGGCAACAGTGTTTTAATCGCATTTGCGGCCGTAGCGTCCTGAATAAAAAAAAGACCGTCAAGATAAGCGCAGCCCGTGTTAATTCTGCCAGTTCCCCGGATACGGATCATATCATTCAGGCATTCATTCAAAACGCCCTCTTCCTGAAGCTTTTCCGCCAAATCCGCCACCGTTGTCCAAAGCATATTCGGCTGTAAGATGATAGACGGAGACCGATTGGATGCGAAACAGATCGCTTTAGTCCGCTCTGTGCCAAAGGCCTTGAGCCACTCTGCAATGAGTGGTTGCGGGATGGAAAAAGCGACGCTGAAATACGGTATTACTTCTTTGGCCGGGTCGGGCAACAGGTTATCGTTAAACAAACACCCAGATTCCGGCGTTTGCGGCACGGTCCGCCGAAGATGTTTCGCGTCCAGCAACGATTGTCTGTCTTCGATTGCTCGTTGGACATTTCGCAGAACGGCATTGATAAATCCGGCCCCCTTTTTTGAACCCGTCTGACGAGCCAACTGCACGGCTTCGTTGAGTATCGCATAGTCAGCGGTCTTGGAGGCATAAACCAACTCATAAACACTTATTCGCAGCAAGTTCCATTGCGACGGTTTGACCCGGTCCGAATCCAGCGATGAACATTTTTTCAGGATGTGGTCAATTGTCCCTCGATGACGAATCACCCCAAAGACAATATCGGTGGCCTGTGCCGGTCGGTCGGTTCGCCCCAGTAAACGGCTCAGGACTTCGGCGGTGTCGTGTTTGGAAACAGTGCACAGGTTCAGTGCTTTCCACGCGGCGGATCGAGCGGTCAGAATGCGCGGCGCGGACATCCCTAGACGATCCCGTTCAGGGCTTTGTCATCGGAAACAAACAAGTCCCCGGCCCCGCACTGATGCCCATTGGCATACGCCGCAAAATCCATCAACCGCGAACCAGCCGGTTTCAACTCGATAATTTCCAGTGCATTCTCGCTGCAAATGATATTCAGATTTTCATCCAGCATACCGGTAATATCGCCCTGTTTTTGCTCTCGCTCCACGACGCGGGCCTTAGCGATCCCCACCCGCCAGTTCTTGCCGGTTTTTGAACACACATAGACCGTTTCCGCCGCCGGCCACGGCCACAAGGCGCGGATCTGGTTGACGATTTCCGCCGCCGAGTTGTCCCAGTTAATATAGCCGTCTTTCTTTTTGAGCTTGGGTGCTTTGGTTACTTGTGTGGGGTTTTGTTCAGTATAGACCGCCGACCCATTGGCGATTTGTTCAATTGTTCCCATCAACACCGGCACTGAAAGAACCGACAGCTTATCGTGGACGCACTTGACGGTATCGTCCGGAGAAATATCAACGGTGCCCTGTGCCAAAATCAGCCCCGCATCCATTTTGTCGGCCAGCGTAATGATGCTGACACCGGTTTCGATTTCGCCGTTTAGTATCGCCCAGTGGATTGGGGCGGCCCCACGATATTTCGGCAGCAGCGAAGCGTGGACATTAACGGCACCGTGGGTTTGCAGGGTAATCACTTCCTGACGGATCTTCTGCCCGAACGCGATCACAACCAGCAAATCTGCTTCCAAAGCGGCAACCCGTTGCATCATCTCCGGCGTATTGATATTTTCGGCTTCGACACAGGGTACACTGTTTCGGTTGCACCACAGGTCAACATCGGTATGATGCGGCTTGCTTCGATGGCGACCAGCTGGCCGTGCGGGTTGGGTAAACACACCCACCAGTTCATGGCCGCTGTGATAAATGGCCTCCAGAGAAGGAATGCCAAACTGTGCTGATCCGAAGTAGATGATTTTCATTTGTTATTTCGGATTTCCCTCATACTTTGCTTCAAGCTCTTCTAGCAGTCTTTTTGATCTGAGCTTGGCGGCGTAGCCCAGCCGGTCCTTGATCATCCGGCCCTCCAGGTGGTCATGTTCATGCTGAAATGCCCGCGCCAGCAATCCCTCGCCGGCTTCAGTAAATTCATTGCCGTCTAAATCGGTTGCGGTAACGGTGCATTTTGAATAGCGCTTAATTTTTCCATAAATGCGCGGCAAAGACAGACACCCCTCTTCATTGGCGACCACCTTGCCTTCCGGCTCGATGGTGGGATTGATATAAACCCTTGCGTTCTCTTTTGTTCCATCAATTGAAACAACAAAGATGCGCAAACTCACACCTGCCTGCGGCCCGGCCAAACCAATGCCCTTAGTTTCGACCATAATATTAATCATTCGCTCGGCCAGTTGCCGGATATCATTATTAATATCCTCTATCGGCTTTGCCTTGCCCATCAGCACCGGCGTCGGATACTGCGTAATCATACATGTGGAATAATCTGTCATCTGGCCAACGCTCCTAAATGGAATCTATACATGTTACTGAGCCGGTTCATCAAATTCATTGCCTTTGAAGGTTGATCCGAGGTAGCTCTTTTTGACCAGTTCGTTCTGGATGATGTCCTTGGGGGCCCCTTCGGCGATCACTTTTCCATGATCCATAATATAGGCCTTGTCGGCGACTTCGAGCGTTCGTTCAACATTATGGTCGGTGATCAGGATACTCACGCCGGAGGCGACAAGGCGGCGGATTTCCGCTTGCAGTTCCTCGACAGCAATCGGGTCTACACCGGAAAACGGCTCATCCAGCAAAATCAGCGACGGGTTCGTTACCATTGCGCGAGCGATCTCCAGTTTGCGGCGTTCACCACCGGACAGGAATCGGGCCTGACTGTGAACGACCTCTCCCAGCCCAAATCGCTCGACGAGGTCATCGGCCCGGCGTTTGCGTTCGCCGCGGCCGATCGCCATCGTCTCCAAAATCGCCAGCAGATTATCCTTAACGCTGAGCCGCTGAAAAACACTAGGTTCCTGCGACAGATAGCCCATCCCCATACGGGCGCGTTTGTACATGGGATACTTGGTGATATCGTGACCTTCAAACTGAACGATACCGCCTTCGGGGACGATCATCCCGATACACATACGAAAGGTCGTGGTCTTTCCGGCGCCGTTACGGCCCAGCAGCCCAACAATGGACCGCTGGCCCACCGTGATATTGACCTCGTTGACGACCGTCCGGCCGGAGTATTTCTTCACCAGCCCATGCGTTTCTAAAAGCGTCATATCAACCAAAGCTCAAGCTCCCAAGACAGTTTCATTTTGATTTATTCCTTGAAAACGGGGGTATTATACCAGCTTTTTTGAATAATGCCAAAAGGGTTTTTGAGTATTGACATGGGGATTAACCCCTTAAAATCACAATTTTTGCCTGTTTTACCCTGTTTGCAAGGAAAAACGAAAGTTGGATACTATTTACAGAATCATCCGCTTTTCATTGAGTTTTGCCGGGCGGTTCGATACAATAGTCGCCTGTGAGATAATACAGCACACAGAAACGACCTGGGAAAAGAAGAGGAAAGGATCTCAAATGAAACGGCTAAACTTGAACAGTTTTCTCAAAGTACTGACAGTCTACCTGTTTGCACTGACGACTTCTGTGTCTATCGCGGAAACCGAAACCGATTATCTGGCGATTTTGCTGCAAGGGAAAAAAATCGGCCATGCCGTCCATATCCGCGCGGTCGAAAACGATAAAGTCATCACAACAGAATCTGTTTCCATGACACTGGGCCGCGGTGGGCAAGCTGTTACCATAACATCCCAGGAAATCCACATCGAAACGCCGGACGGAACACCGTTGGGATTTGAGATGACGATGACGACCAGCGGCACCGAACAGAAAACAGTAGGAACTGTTGCCAATGGCAAAGTAACGACAACCCGTCAGGTTATGGGGCAGGCGCAGGAAAGAACCATTGATTGGCCTCAGGGTGCATTACTCAACGAAGGGTTGCGGCTGCTCCAGGAAAAGCGAGGTCTCAAACCCGGTACATCCTACACAGCCAGCGTTTTCCGGCCGGATATGATGATGGCCCTTCCGGCGGCGGTGCAAATTGGCGAAATGAAAAAAATTGACCTCTTTGGCCGCCCGTTAAATCTGACCGAAGTAATCACAACGCTATCCATCCAGGGTCAACCAATTACGATGACCGGATATGTGGATAAAGAGTTCAAGGCGATGAAGACGCTGGTCCCGATGATGGGGATGGAGATGGAGATGGTGGCCTGCGATAAGAGCTTTGCCCTGAGTGAAGTTGATAGTGTGGATTTTCTTGAAAAACTTAGCATCGCCAGTCCGGTCAAGCTGATGAATCTGCATACGATTGAATCGGTCAGTTATACGCTGAAACCAACCACAGACAAAAAGCTACAATTACCCGTTTCGCCCTGCCAAAGCGTCGAACCGTCCGAAACGGAGATTATCGTAACGGTAACCCGGCTCAAACCCGCTAAAGACATTCCCTTTCCTTACACCGGCAATGATGCGGAGGCGATGGACGCTCTAAAGGCAACCGATTATTTGCAGTGTGATAACGAAAAGGTTATTGATTTGGCAAAGACAGCGGTCAAAGATGCCCCGGATACAGCGGCGGCGGCCCGCCAGATCGAGGCCTTTGTCGATGGTTATATCACTCAAAAAGATCTGTCCGTAGGATATGCATCGGCGGCGGAAGTGGCTGAAACCCGGCAAGGGGACTGCTCCGAACACGCGGTACTGGCCGCGGCGATGTGCCGGGCCGTCGGCATTCCGGCACGGATCGTCTGCGGCGTAGTCTATGCCGATTTGTTCCTGTCCAAACAGAGCATCTTCGGCGGACACATGTGGGTCGAGGTCTATATTGGCGATACTTGGATCGGATTGGACGCCACCCGATCCGAACAGGGTGGATTCGGCCCCGGGCATATCGCATTAGCTCGCGGCAATGGAGAACCGACCGACTTTTTCGGCCTGGTAAATACGCTGGGCTGTTTTGAAATCGAAAAGATTACGCTGACCAAGAAAAAAGAAATCGAAAAAACAACAACTGAATAGATAAAACAGAGAATAGAAATATGGATAAATGTTCATGTGGTTAATACATGGATAAAAGAAAAATGATTGAGGACTTGGTTGCAAAAAGTCGCAGTGTCCGCCGATTTTGCCAAGATGGACCCGTTTCTACGGAGACATTGCGGCAATTGGTTGACTTGGCGCGATATTCGCCGTCGGGGGCCAATTTACAGCCGCTGAAATTCATCCTCTCCAACACGCCGGAAAGGAATGCCGACATTTTTGCGACGCTTGTCTGGGCAGGCTATCTGAAAGATTGGGATGGCCCGGCCCAATCAGAGAGGCCAACGGCCTACATCATCATTCTTCATGATAAACAAATCAACAAAAATCAGGGCTGTGACCACGGGATCGCGGCCCAGAGCATCATGTTGGGAGTGTGCGAAAAAGGGATCGCCGGGTGTATGGTCGGCAGCATTGACCGAAAGCAGCTTCGCCGAAAACTCGCTATTGCAAACCAATACGATATTTCTCTCGTACTGGCGTTGGGCAAAGCCGATGAGATCGTTGTCCTGGAAGATGTCAAAGAGGATGGCAGCATCGAGTACTATCGCGACAAAAACGATATCCACCATGTACCAAAACGGAAATTGACCGATTTGATCCTGGACATCTGACAAATTGTGAGGGTATTCGTTTCAATTACAATCAGCATAAAACGGAGAGTGGAAATATGGATAAGTGTACTTGCGAAAATCACGATCAGCATTTGTGTAAACTATACGGCCAAGGCGCGGCTAAGGACAACCCGGACCAGTACGCTCATTTGGTCCGCGAGCCGGAGTTCGTCTGCAAAAGCTGCGGCCGTGTGGCGGCCAAGAAAGAAAATCTCTGCGCCCCAACCCCCCTCGGCGTCTGGGAGGAATAGCAAAAGCGCGAGGGCGCAAGCCCTCCGATTCTAATGCCTGCGTTTATCGAAAATGCAATCGGGCGGCTTGCGCCGCTCCATTTCTGTTCGTAGCGGGTTTACTCGAACTGGATATCATTCAGTACAAACTGTAGATTGGTGCGGCCGTTGTAGGTGTTGTATTGTGGCTCGAAGGCGACGCTGAATCTGTCGGTTTCCAGGAGTTTTTTCCCCAGCTTGCCCATACCAAATCCGATGCAGCGAACGGCCCCGCTGTCATCGGATATCGATACCTGCAAATGGTCATTATGCCCCCCGACGGTTCGCGGCGGCGCGATCAGTTTAACGCCTCGTGCGGCAAAAAGCGGCTTGGGGTTGCCTTGACCAAACGGCTCGAGAAAATTCAGTTCCCGCATCACGCACTCGTTGAAGTCGGCGATCCGTGCTTCGGCGTCAATGTCCAGATAAGATTCAAGTGTTCCGGCTTCCATAGTCTCATGCGCGTATGTTTCAAAGGCCTCAGCGAACGCGGCGATGTTATTCATATCGATCTTCAGTCCCGCCGCCATCTCATGGCCGCCAAAGCTGAGCAGATGCTCGCCGCAGGCTGTGAGCGCCCCGTGCAGATTAAACCCGGCGACAGACCGCCCCGACCCCTTCCCGATACCATCAGATGTGTTGATCAGAATGGTCGGGCGGTAATAGTCGTCGATAATGCGGGAGGCGACGATACCGATGACGCCGGTGTGCCAGTTTTCATCGCTCAGGACAATGGTCTTGCGGTCCGGGTGGTTTAGCCCCGTCTGCGTGATGCGTTGCTTGGCCTGCTTAAGGATATCCCGCTGGCATTTTTGCCGCAGCCGGTTCTGGTCCTTGAGGTATTGAGCGATCTGTATCGCGCGAACCTCGCTGTCGGTGGTCAACAGCTCCACCGCCAACCGCGCGTGTCCCATTCGACCGGCGGCATTGAGCATTGGGGCCAGCCGAAACCCTACGGCATAGCTATCTACCTTAGACGCCTGCACCTGGGCGGTTTCCACTAAGATGCGAATACCCATCAAGCTGGAGTTTTCCAATGCCTTTAATCCGTATCCGGCTAAAATACGGTTCTCACCCCGCAAATCGACCACATCCGCGATGGTTCCAATCCCGGCTAAAGTCGTCGCGTTCAGCAGATATTGTTTTAGCTCCGCCGGCAATTGGCCGTCTTTTTTGTATCGATTTGCAATCGCCCACGCCAGCTTAAAGGCGACCATTGCCCCCGCCGCATGTGGATTGCCATAGTCCGGGTCCAGTCTCGGATGCACAATGGCTTCGGCTTCGGGAAGGGTTTCGCCGGGTTCGTGATGGTCGGTGATAATAACCTCGATGCCCAGTTCATGGGCCAACCGCACCTCTTCAACGCCGGTGATGCCGCAATCGACGGTAATCATCAATTCCGTTCCGTTGTCGGCCAACTGCCGCACAGCGTCGGCGTTGAGGCCGTAGCCCTCATCCACTCGGTGCGGGATGTAAAAATCGATCTGCGCCCCAAGCATTTTCAGCAGGTGCCACAGGATGGCCGTGCTGGTGATGCCGTCCACATCATAATCGCCATAGATGGAGATCTTTTTGCCGGATTCAATCGCGGCCCGGATATGTTCGGCCGCGGTGGGTATGCCGTGCATTCGTTCCGGAGCGATTAAGTCTGTCAATTTAGGGGACAAAAATGAACGGGCAGCGCTTGCTTTATGGAGATCCCGATTGATGAGAATCTGGGCCGTCAATGGCGAAACCTTCAGAGATTTGGCCAGTGTATCGGCGGCGCTATCTTCCGGCCGAACTCGCCAAACCTTTTTTTGCATCCCTGCGGCTATCTTACGCATGTCTTTTTGAGATCCTCATTCTCTTATTGTTAATTTACACCCTTGTCGTCCGCTTTCACTTCCCAGATAAATACCTCCCAAGGTTTAGCTTTCACAAGGATTTTCCCATCAACCACTTCGGCATTGACTTTTTGTGTCTTTCCCCATGGAATGAGTTTTTTATTTTCGATCTTACCGTTTGTAGAACGGGCTATCTTTTGCACTTTGGGGGTTTTGTTGACCAAAACAAGCCAGCTGCCTGAAGGACGCTCCCACATGGCCATCAATGAGCTCTTATCCGCTACACGCTCAAACATAAAGGGTTTGTGAGCGGGGCTGACCAAGTCAACAAAGTCACGGAATTCAAGCATTACGCCGGAAAAAACAGCCGGCATCCAATTTTTATCGTATTGAATAGAACGAGTGTGAGACCACCAGAACATGCCTCGAACCCCTTGTGTCAAACCGCTGTAACACCAATAACGCAGCTCCTGAGTATTTGGATATCGAAAATTTGCTGTTGGCCGATCCCTATAGACCTTCTTATCACCGGCAAGGATTTTCCAATTAAAGCTTTGGTTTATCGGTATGACGGGTTTCCCTTCGGCGATCGCCTTGTCTGTAAAAATAGTCATAAGCTCAAGCCGGCTCTTTGGGAAATTACGATCATAGACCGGATAATGGTCTATCATGAGAAGGTCCATCGCACTGTTTACAAAGTGAGGCCACTCTGCTGTCCAAGCCTGGGCGACAATCACAGGAGAATCCGGCATTATTTTTTTCAACGCTTGGTAATAAGAAGGTAAAAGAGTTTCTTCGGGTTCCGGTTCATCATACAGATACCAACATCCAAAAGCAGGATGGGACTTAAAGGTGTTAACAATCTTGACCATTTTTTCGATACCATCTTCCTGCTTGGTCAGTTTATCGCCAGCCAAGTGGTACATGACTTTTAACCCATATTTCTGGGCGTTATCTAAATACTCACGATAACGCTTCATATCTTTGGGGGCATCGGAACAGCCAAGACGATAACTATGGATGTATTTAATACCCATTTTGCTTACATCTTTCATGGCCTGTTCGCTGTCAACAGAAAACATTCCGATTGGAAATTCGTCAGAATCTAGGTTAAAAGGTCCACCAACCGCATAGGCCACCATGAGAACAAAAAATGCCACAGTCAGTTTCCCTGCTTTAATCATCATGAAAATACGCCTAAGAATTCCGTTGCTTAGTAATTCTCGAATTCAACCGCCATTTTACACATGTCTTTTCAGGCCTTCGTAAACGGTTACGATTGACCACAAGCTAAGTATATCGACACGGACCGAAAGAGTCAATCAATCTTAAAATCCAAAGCGCAGATGTTAATGGGAGCTAATGTGGCGATGACGCAGCCGAAACGCAAGGGATATATATTTTTCTTCGATTTCAGTGTTGAAAATGGGGAATTATTAATGCTTGACATCTCAATCGCCCGATAGTTAAATTAGATAAAGAGCGTAATCTACGGCGACGGAACGAGTCGGTTTATATGCAAGAGGCACAAAATGGATAAGATGAAAAGTCTTTTCACAACGGGCGAGGCAGCCCAAATCTGCAATATCAGCCAGCAAACCATCATTCGATGCTTTGATTCTGGCCGTTTAGACGGGTTTCGGATACCGGGGTCGCGATTTCGGCGGATTCCGCGTGAAAACCTGATCAAATTCATGAAAGATAACGGCATCCCACTGGATAACTTCAACACCGAAAAAAACGGCAAGATCAAGGTGCTGATCGTCGATGATGATGTCGAAATCGTCGAATTGATGGTCGATGTGTTGAGCCGGGACGGTCGTTTTGATCTCCAGACGGCGGGCAGTGGCTATGAGGCCGGGCTTAAAACCGAGCAGTTCCGTCCGGATGTAATTATTCTGGACTACATGCTGCCAGATGTGAACGGCAATATTGTTTGCCGGACTATCAAAAGCAACCCGGATTTCGAGAGTATTCGGATCATTATTGTCAGCGGGGTTGCCAATCCGGAAGAGGTGCAGGATTTGCTCGACGCCGGAGCAACCGAATTTATCAAAAAGCCATTCAATATCGCCGATCTGGTGGGCAGAATTCTGCAGGTCGTTGACAAGGAATATGTTGCGGCGGTGCATTGATCGCTGCCGTTTCCATAATCAAGGACTCTTGCATGCCCGAACAGAATAATCAAAAAATGGTCGCCCGACAGGTCGAACGCATTGTTCGACAGTTGACTTCACTGTCGACACTTCCGGCGGTGGCCGCCGATCTTCTGGGGAAGCTCAACGACGGACCCGCTGATCCATCGTTGTTGATTGAGCGGATCGAATCGGATCCGGCTTTGGCGGCAAGGGTGCTGGCGTTGGCGCATCAGGAACGGATCGCATTTTCCGGCGAGCCGACCCTTGCCGAAGCAGTCTCGAAGCTGTCGCCGGCATTGTTGCGTGAAGCGGTTATTTCGGTAAAGGTCTTTGAGGTTCTGGGCAGCGACGAGGACGCAGACGCTAAGCGACTGCTTCCCCGAAAACAAATGGCGCTGCATTCCCTGGCGACGGGCTGTTGTGCCGGGCAGATCGCGGAAAAGGTGCTTGAACCAGAGCAGCGACAGACGGCCTACTTGGCGGGATTGCTTCATGATATCGGCAAGTGTGCCTTAGACGAGGTGATGCCGAAGAGTTTTGCAAAGATGGTGGATCAGGCCCACAACAGTCAATTGGGGCTTGCAGAGGTTGAGCAATCGCATTTGGGGTTGGATCACGCAGTTTTGGGCAAGCGGCTCGGCCAAAAATGGTCTTTGCCGGAGCCGGTCATTTCGGCGATCTGGCTGCATCATTGCGACGGGCAAACGCTCAGTGCCGATCTGGATAATGTTCAGATTGTGCGGGTTGTGGCATTGGCCGATCGCATTGTCCGTCAGCTTGGTTTAGGACACAGCGGCAGCTATGACCAGCCGGAAGATATAGAGGAGTTATCGAAACTTCTATCGATTACGCCGCGGCAGTTGGCGGAGATTACGGATAACCTGGTTCAGGCGGTTGAGGCCAAACGCACATTATTGGGGCTTGAGGCAACCGATGACCCGTCACATTACTACGCGATGGTTCGCAAGACGGCGACGGATTTGGCACAGGATAATCGCAAGCTCAATAGCACCTCCCGCGACTATACGCAGTTAAGCGGGCAGGCGGACCTGATCGATGATCTGCTCAATGAGGTGGATGAAAATGCGTCCGCACTGGATATCGCACAGGCGATGGCCGGATGCTGGCAGAAGCATTGCCAAAGTGGTCTGACCTGTGTGTTCGTGGTGCCGGACTCGACGGAGCCATATGTTGAGTTGGCGACGGTGGATCGTCGGGGCCGGGCCGAAGTGAAGACGCTGGAAGTGCCCGATACAATGCCGCCGATCCCGGAGGCATTCCGTCGGCAAACGACGGTGCTGCCCGTTGCGGATGCGGCCAAGTGGCTGACGGAACAACTCGATGCTGATTTTAATCCCCGGTTGCTGAAGATGGCGCCTTTGAAGATGGGTGATGAAGCCGTTGGCGTGGTGGTCTTCGAAACCTTTACGGATGACGATGCTCCGGAAGATCGTGGTCTTCTGTTGAGCTGTAAAGTCGCGGCCGCAACGATCGCAATGGCACAGGCGGGGCATAAACATGAATTACTTGCCGAGCGGTTTGTGCAAGTCATGAGTACACTGCGGCAGATGCGGGCGGAACTTGCCAAACAGCAATCGCTGGCCGGCCTGGCGGAAATGGCGGCGGGCGCGGCACATGAATTAAATAATCCGCTATCGGTTATCTCCGGCCGGTCACAATTGCTGCTGGAGGCCGAAACGGATGAGGACAAAAAACAGATGCTCGCCCAGATTCAGAGTCGCACCAATGAAATTTCGCAAATTGTCAGCGACCTGCTGGCTTTTGCGCGGCCGCCGCAACCGAAAAAACAGTCTGTCTCGATCCGGGAACTGCTGGATAAGGCCATTGAAAAGACATGTCGGGAGTGTGGGATTGGCTCTATGGAGATCGAGATCGCCGGAGATGGAACCGGCGACAGCGTTTATGTAGATGTACACCAGATCGCCCAGAGTGTGTCGTGTATTTTGACCAATGCTCTGCAGTCGTATAAAGGCGGCAACGGCCCGGTGTGGACCAACTGCGGCGTCGCATCGGATGGCAAGACGGTATCCGTCGCGATCCGTGATACGGGTTGCGGGATGAATGCCGAAACAGCGGCCAAGGCGGCGGACCCATTCTTTTCGTCCTGTGCGGCCGGTCGCCGACGCGGGATGGGGCTCGCCCACGCGCAGCGGCTGTTATCACTCAACGGCGGGAACTTAAAGCTGATCAGCGAACCGAACGCCGGAACCACTGTTACGGTTATATTGCCAAAAGTTTAAACAAAAGCGGCGAGGCGCGAGCCTCCCGATATAATGTCGACGTTTCTTGTAACCCCATCGGAGGGCTTGTGCCCTCGCGCTGTTGTGAACGCCTACTTAAGCTTTTGCGGCGCGTTCCACAAACTTAATGACATCCTGTCGAACATCATCCAGCTTCATGTCAAGATTGCCAAGTACTTTCGCACCGCAACCGTCCTTTTCTTTCAGCAGTGCCAGCAAGAGGTGTTCGGTGCCGATATAATTGTGCTTGAGCGCCCGGGCTTCCTCGACCGCATCATCAATCAGCTCATGGGCGTGTGTGGTTCGCGGTAAGGCGATAAATGTATCCTCATTTTCCGGAGTGCCGGGGGTTACAAGCTTTTTGACTTCGGCTTTGGCATGTTTGAGATCGATGTTGCGATGGGTGAGAATATCGGCCGCAACGCCGTCTTTAATCTTGATCAGACCCAGCAGGATATGCTCGGTGCCGATGTGGTCATGGTGAAATTTCTGTGCTTCCCGCCGTGCCTGCGACAGAACCTTACGGGCATCTTCCGTGTACCGCTCAAACATAACAA
>JAGGWF010000178.1 GCA_021157685.1 Planctomycetota bacterium
ATGTTCAGGCAGTTCATCCCACTGGTTGATGAGTTCCTGTAATTCCATCGGGTATCGCCTCCCTGACCGCTCGATACCTCCGCTATGTCGATGAATACTACACCCACAGCAAGGAACCGCAGGATATAGAAGTAAGGGATGCCCTCAAAGCAAGAATTTTAGGGCCACAGAGAAGATATTACTTGACTCTGAGCTCTTCATAGGTGGTTCTTTTTTTTCACTGACTTCTGATAACTGATTTCTGACATCTGTTTTATTCGCCAGTTCTAAGAATGCCGTGAAATCTCTTTTTTGTCCATTGAGAAATCGGAGATTTTCAGTATAATCACCCCCTATGGCGAAACAGGACGAAAAACTGACGCCAGCGATGAAACAGTTTCACCATTTTAAGCAAAAGTACCCGGATGCGGTGCTGTTTTTTCGTATGGGCGATTTTTACGAGACCTTTCACGAGGACGCGCAAACTGTTTCGCGCGTGCTGGGGCTGGTGCTGACCAGTCGGGGCAAAAGCGCAGGCAATCCCATCCCGCTGGCAGGTTTTCCGTATCACGCAGTGGACGGCTATCTTAAAAAGATGATTCAGGCCGGGTATAAGGTGGCGGTCTGTGAGCAAGTTGAAGACCCGAAAAAGGCCAAGGGTATCGTCAAGCGGGATGTGGTACGGGTGGTGACGCCCGGCACACTGACCGATGAGATGCTGCTGGACGCCAAAGAAGATAACTTTCTGTGCGCAATCAGTTTAGGCCGTAAAGATGCAGCCCTGTCGTGGGTGGATATTTCGACGGGGCATTTTTTCGTACAAGCGGTGGCCGAAACCAAAATTGTTGATGAAGTTTTGCGTCTGTCGCCACGAGAGGTGCTGCTGGCCGAATGCCGGGGGCAGTTGTTTGAGGCGGAACAGAAAAAAATGGCACAGCAGATTTCCCAGCTCACCGGTGCGGTCATCACCGAGCGGCCGGGCTGGTTCTTTGACCCCTATACTGCCAAAGAAAAACTACTAAAACATTTCCAGGCCGGTACACTTGAGGGCTTCGGCATCGTTGACGACTTTGAAGGCATCCGTGCCGCCGGAGCGATTCTGGAATATTTGGACGAAACACAAAAAACCGCACTGGGTCATATCACATCAATCCGGCTTCAGCAGCCGACACAATACCTGCAAATCGACCCGACCTCGCTGCGGTCACTGGAAGTGTTGCAAACCATTCGCGGTGAGTCCTCCAAGGGTACGCTGCTGGAGACTATCGACCAGACGACTACCGGGATGGGTTCACGGATGCTGCGGGCGTGGGTGTGTATGCCGCTGCGAGAGGTCAAATCCATCAAGACCCGGCAGGATACGATTGAAGAACTCGTCAACGATGACGCGCTGTGCGCCGACATCCGCAAACAGTTCAAAACCATTGCCGATCTGGAGCGTATCGCCGCACGCATCAGCACCTACCGCACTATGCCAAAAGACTTTGTGGCTCTGGGTGTAACCTTAGCAACGATTCCACAGGTACGGACGACACTGGAAAATTGCGGTGCGGCAATGCTCAAAGACCTCCGCAGCGGGTGCGACAGTATGGATGAACTGGCGGACTTACTCGATCACGCGATTGAACCGGAGCCACCCTCGCATCTGCGAGACGGCGGTGTGATTCGCACCGGCTTCAATGAAGAACTGGACCACCTGCGGTCGATTGCCAAAGACGGCAAGACCTGGCTGGCTGAATATCAGCAGCAAGAGATTAAACGCACCGGCATCGAAAAACTCAAGATCGGTTTTAACAAGGTCTTTGGCTATTATATCGAACTGAGTCATGCCGCCGCAGATAGAGCCAATATCCCCGCTGAGTATGTCCGCAAGCAGACGATCAAGAACGCCGAACGCTATATCACCGACGAGCTGAAAAAGTATGAGGAGCAAGTCCTCGGCGCTCGTGATAAGGCGCTGGAACTGGAGCTTAATCTGTTTGATCAGGTTCGCGATGAAACCACAAAATATATTTGTCGCTTGCAGGCGCTGGCGCAGATTCTAGCAATACTGGATTGTATCGGGTCGCTGGCGACTCTGGCCCGGCAGAACCATTATATTCGCCCACAGATCACCGACGGCAAAGAGCTTGTCATTGTTGAGGGCAAGCACCCCGTACTGGCGCAGATGTTGGGGGCAGAGTTCGTACCCAATGATGTAAACCTGTCCGACGACGGCAAAGATTTGGCGATCATCACCGGGCCGAACATGGCGGGCAAAAGTACTTATATTCGTCAGGTTGCACTGCTGGTGCTGCTGGCTCAGACCGGCTCGTTCATCCCGGCAAAAGAGGCACAGATCGGTGTGACCGACCGCATCTTTACCCGGGTCGGCGCATCCGATGAGCTGATCCGCGGGCAAAGTACATTCATGGTCGAGATGACCGAAACGGCCAATATCCTGAACAACGCAACCGACCGGTCACTGGTGATTCTCGATGAGGTCGGCCGCGGCACGAGCACCTATGACGGCTTGTCACTGGCATGGGCGATTACCGAACATCTGGCCAATGAGATCAAATGCCGTACGCTGTTTGCGACGCACTATCACGAATTGACCGAGTTGGGGCAATTGTTGGTCAATGTCAAAAATCTCAATGTCGCCGTCCGTGAGTGGGCGGGTGATGTGGTTTTTCTGCACAAAATCATCCCCGGCGGCACGGACAAAAGCTACGGTGTCCACGTGGCCAAACTGGCCGGCGTGCCAAAATCCATCCTGACCCGCAGCAACGAAATCTTAAAGGACCTCGAAAACACCTTCACCAGAGAGGCTGCTGGCGAACACCTGTCCAAAAACAAAACCACCGATGACGAACAACTGCTGTTCGTGCAAAAACACAAGTCGGTTTTAGATAAACTCAACGCCCTCGATGTCAACACCCTGACCCCCATCGAAGCCATCAACCTCCTCGCCGAAATCCAGCAGGAAATGGAAACCTAATGAGGATTAATGTGATGTCGAGAAAATCAAAAATTGCAGTAACGGTGATATTTTTTGCAGTCTCGGCATTTCACCTTTTTTGTACAACGCCACCTACGCATTAACTGGATGAACCGCCTTTTTGAAAATTTATGCCCAAAAATAATTCTCGTTATACCTCACTCTGGCAGGTTCAAAAATATTATAAAATTTCCGGGTACGAAATTCCCTCCCAACTCAAATCCATCCTTGAATCATTACCCCCAAGGCCGCTTTTAAGTTGCAAACTTAAGCGCCTCGAAGAAGCCAAATCACCGGTTGAGCAGAATTCTCAATAAAGCAAGGTTTGACCTTTGGGTTTTTTCTGCTATTTTGTCCCTGTATGAGAATCTTAACACTTGAATCCTATTACGGCGGGTCGCACAAGGCATTCTTAGATGGCTGGCAAAAGCACAGTGGCCACGAGTTTACGCTGCTGACCCTGCCGCCGAGCAAATGGAAATGGCGAATGCGCCATGCGGCGATCACCTTTGCGAAGCAGGTTAATGACCTTGTTAAAAATGGCGAAGAATGGGATGTTTTGTTCTGTTCGGATATGCTGAATCTGGCGGAGTTCTGCGGGTTAGCGAATAAGTCGATACAACAATTGCCGAAAGTCGTTTACTTCCACGAAAACCAATTGACCTATCCGGTACAGGTCGCCTCCGAGCGGGATTATCAATACTGCATGACGAACATCACAACTGCGGTCACCGCTGATGCGGTCTGGTTCAACAGTGCATTCCATCGGGACGAATTTCTGGAGGCGATTGCCAAATTCCTCAAACGGATGCCGGACTATCAGCCGGTTGAAGTCGTTGAGCAGATACGGCAAAAGTCGTCGGTTCATCCACCCGGGATTGATCCGGTAAAGCGGGTACAGGTACAACCTGTCTTGGCGACAGAACATACCAGTCCCCGTTTTACCTCGCCAGTACGGATTCTCTGGGCCGCACGATGGGAGCATGATAAAAACCCGGAAGACTTCTTTGCCGCAATGAAAACACTCAAAAAAAAGGGGCTTGATTTCAGGTTAAATGTCATCGGCGAACAGTTTCGCGATCAGCCGGAAGTGTTCGGCTGGGCAAAGGAGTATTTCGCCGACCATATCGACCACTGGGGATACCAACCCAGCCGAGATGAATATGCAACGGCCTTAGCTGAATCCGATATTGTTGTCTCGACAGCCAATCATGAATTCTTCGGCATCGGAATGCTGGAGGCCATAACTGTGGGATGTCATCCTTTGCTACCGAATCGTTTATCATATCCATCTATTATTGAATCGCTTGTTGAGGATGAACAACAGCGACAGGCCTACCTCTACGACGGAACCCCAAAGCACCTCGCCGCAAAGCTGGAAGCATTGATCAAAGCGACCGCGTGGGCACAGCCCACCCTACAAAAAAACCTCCCCCAGTACCTCTGGCCCCAGCGAGCAAAACATATGGATAAAGAAATCCGTGTCAATCAGTGTTAATCCGTGTCTAAAAAACGATTACTCCGCAGCCAACTTCTCCAACCCGTCCAGACACAACTGCGACCAGGTTTCCATCTCGTCGCGTACAGCGCGCAACTGTTCGAGCGTCATAAACTCCAACTGCGTGATCATCTGCTCGTTGCGGGTGATATTTTCATTGTCCACGGTCAGGACATGGACCACGCCCAGATGCACAGCACCAACTTCGTTGGTGTCGTCATTGAGCAGGGCCACGATGCGGTCGCTGCGGCTGCCGTCGATGTTGATTTCCTCATCCACTTCTCGCTGCACGGCATTATTGTAGATCTCACGATAATTAATCCCGAACAGCGGCACTTCATTATCGACCGGATTGATATGCCCGCCGATCCCCATCGAGCGATTACCCACCAGCCGCGTCTCCCCCGCCCGCTTGCCGCGTACATAGGTCAGATACTTCTCGCCGCACCGAATCAGCACATACGGAATAAGCTGCTTATGCGTCGGATCCTTCTCCGCCTCCGGCCGCAGCATAAAACTCGGCACATCGGCGGCGAACAGCTTTTCCAGATACTTATCTACATCAAACACCAACCCATGAAACATCCCCACCTCTTCCACAACCAACCGCGGAACCACCAATACCTGCTCTACCTGTGCCATATCAATAAACCCAACCTTAAGATGATTTTCTTGATCCATTACGGCCGACGGATGGCCAAGGTGATATTGTATCCCAAAAGGGTGGCACGGTCAAGCTGTGCTTGGCCGTGTTTTGAGGCAAAGCATCTCGCATACCATCTCCGCCACGGCATCGCTGGCGCGGCGTTCGGTTAGGGGGCGGACCAGTTTGATCAGCGATTGGCTGATATGACTCATCCGTGCTGGTGTACTCAGCAGGCCGTGCGTGCGTTGGATGATCGGCTGAGTCGATGAAAAGTACGGCATGAACTCCAGCACGAGTTCCTTGCCCGCTAAGATGTTGACCAGCGACAAATGCCGCAGCCGCACCAGCCATCGCCCCACCAGATGCCATATCCACCGATTGCTCTGATACATCACCGTCATCGGGCACCCCGCGGCGGCAACCTGCAAGGTCGCGCTGCCGCTGGCGACAATCGCATAATCGCACCTGCGGCAAATATCAATCAGATTATCGGTTTCATACAAAATCGACAGTTGCATATCAGCCGCCATATCTTCCAGCATCGCCCGTTTGTCGTCATCCGGCGCACATGCGGTAAACATCGTCCCGGGATGTTTTTCTTTCAACGCCGCCGCGATCTCAAGCATCGCCGGCCACAGCGTCTTGATCTCCGCATCCCGCGACCCCGGCAGCAGTGCGATCTTCGGCGCTTGTGGATCATAACTCATATAGGGCTTAAAGTTTGCCCCCAGGTCAATATCCATCCCATCAAACAGCGGATTCGAGACAAACTCCGCATCGACACCCCGCTTGTCGAACCATTCTTTCTCAAACGGCAAAATGCACGCCAGTTTATCGCAGCACCGCCGCAGCTTATGAATCCGCCACGGCGCCCACGCCCACAACTGCGGTGCCACATAAAACAGAACCGGAATCCCATGCTTCTTCGCGGCCTTGGCAATATGGAAATTAAACGCCGGCGAATCGCACACAATCACCAAGTCAACGGCATTCTCCTCAAAAAACGCATTCGCCTGCCGGATCAGCTTTCGATAGTACCCCAACTGCCCCAGCACATTATAGGTCATCGCCGCCCGCGAAACGGTATCATCCAAAAGCTCACACCCCGCCTCCGCCAGCCGTTGTCCCCCAAAGCCGGAAAAACGAATTTTTGGCTCAGATAACTCAGCGGGTACAGAATTCTGTCCTGACCATACGGTACCATCAGCCATCTTGTCGTTCAATGCCCCGATCAAATTCGCACAATGCATCTCGGCACTATGCTCCAGCGAGCTGAGAAAGATTCGTTTTGTTTTACGAGTGCTCATACGGCCATTATGATACGGCGGGCGGCTACAATTGTCGATTCTTTTTCAGGTGAATCTGGATAACGGTAATATCCGCCGGAGTAACACCGCCGACACGGGAGGCCTGTCCCAGTGTGGCAGGCTGAAAGACCGATAACTTTTCCTTCGCCTCGGCCCGCAGGTGCGAAATGGAATTGTAATCCAGCGACTCCGGCAGCTTGATATTTTCCAGCTTGCGAAACGCGGCGATCTGTTTTTCCTGCCGGGCGGTGTACCCCTCATATTTCGCCTCAATCCTCACCGCATCCATCACTTCCTTGGAAAACCCAAGTCCCATAACATCCGTGTCACTGGAAATATCCCGCGACAAAGGATGTTGCGGCTGCTTAATAGTTTGCCACAGCGACTTGCCGTCCTTGCGTGTGGACTTCAAAAAATCCTCCAGCCGCTTCATGTCGGTTAGCTTTTCCTGAAGACGATTCCAGCGAATACCATCAACAATCCCGACCGATCTGCTGATTTGCGTCAATCTTCGGTCCGCGTTATCGGACCGCAACACAAGGCGATACTCCGCCCGTGAAGTAAACATTCGATACGGCTCATCAATTTCTCGCGTCAGCAGGTCATCGACCAGCACACCCAGATACGCCTGATCCCTGCCCAAAATGAGCGGGTCCTTATTATCCAGCTTCAACACAGCATTCACTCCGGCCAGCAACCCCTGTCCGGCGGCCTCTTCATAGCCGCTGGTCCCATTGATCTGTCCGGCCAGAAACAATCCCGACACACCTTTCGTTTCCAGATTCGGCTTGAGCTGCTGCGCGGGGCAGTAGTCATACTCAATCGCATACGCATACTCAACGATCCGCGCATTCTCCGTCCCCGCCATCAGCCGAATCATTTCATCCTGAATTTCTTTCGGGTACGAGGTGCTGATGCCGTTACAGTAGATCGTGGTGCGGCTGGCGTCTTCCGGCTCCAGAAAAACCTGATGCCGTTTTTTGTCGGAAAAGCGGACGATCTTCGTTTCGATACTCGGACAGTACCGCGGCCCGATCGATTGAATCTGCCCCGAATACATCGGCGCTGCGGCCATATTATCCAGCAGCAGTTCGTGGATGGCTTCATTGGTCCAGGTGATCCAGCACGGTACGGATGGCCGGTTGATGCGGTCATTCAAAAACGAAAACGGCATCGGTTCTTCATCGCCGGGTTGAATTTCCACCTTGTCATAGTCCAGTGTCGCCCCGTCCAGCCGAGCGGGCGTTCCGGTCTTGAGCCGCTTAACCGTCAGCCCCAGTGCGCGAAGATTGTCGCTCAATTCATTACTCGCCGGCTCATCCAACCGCCCACCTTCCCATTGCGTATCCCCCCGATGCATCACGCCCTTGAGAAATGTCCCCGTCGTCAGAACCACACACGGCGCATAAAACTCCCGCCCGTCTGTACATTTCACACCTTGTGTGGCACGGGCTTCCAGCCCGTGTTTAGTACAATAAGTGGAACCGTGTTTCCACGGGCTGGAAGCCCGTGCCACTAAAACCTCCGCAACAATCCCCTCTTCAATGGTCAGATTATCGGCCTGTTCGAGCCGCAGGCGAACATACGCTTTATACTGGTATTTATCCGCCTGCGCGCGAGGGCTTTGCACTGCGGGGCCTTTGGAGAGGTTCAGCATACGGAATTGAATCCCCGTCGCGTCGATGGCCTCGCCCATCAGTCCGCCGAGCGCATCGATCTCCCGAACGATCTGCCCCTTAGCCAGCCCGCCGATAGCGGGATTGCAGCTCATCTTAGCAATGGTCTCCCGCCGCATCGTTAGCAGCAGCACGCGCACACCCATCTTAGAAGCCGCCCAAGCCGCCTCAACCCCGGCATGACCCGCCCCAACCACAATCACATCATATTGATAACTATCTGCCATATCTACAATTCCGAAAGACTCTCCCCCAGCCAAGGGCCACTGCCACAAAGGGACGAGGGGGTTCATACCACCCGATTGTCAGCCCCAAATCACCCCGGGCATCCATTGCCTAATCAATAAGAGGAATGCCACATTGTATCAAATATCGGACTGTTTGGTCATAAAATTCTGGTTGCCTGGTATGGTCACTTGGATCACCCTTTGGGATAAAGATAACCATTCCTTGACGAGCACGTGTGAGCAATACTCGATAAGCATTTTTGAGATAAAGTTTTCGAATATTGTCATTGATATTGTTCCACGATGTACCTCTGAAGTTTTTATATTGCCATTGTCCGTCATTAAAACGCAAGTCAGCATCCCAACACACGCATGTCCAATCCAATTCAAGGCCTTGAATATCAAATTCCGTTGCGGCTTCTTCAAGAAAATAAGATGACCGAATATCTTCTTTGTCATTTAAAAACCAATTCGGTGGATCAACTTTAGATTTAACATACACCCCAAATGGTTTCAGTCGGATCGCTCCAGAAGAAGCAACAAGGCCATGACGTTCTGTACCTCTCGATTTCTTTTTAAGCCATGCCCTTGCAGTTTGAAGGCTTCGAGTCAGAACGATGGGGTAATTATCTTGTAAACTCGAAAAGATATCCAGTGCTTGATTAGCATCAACATCTAATATTGTTTTGATAAGTGCCGAAACTTTTTCGGACCGAAATGAACGAACCGATACGGCCAAGTGTAAATCAGGTTGAATATGTAGTTTATCAGGTTGTATTTTTTCAAAAAGATTTCCACCCCGAGTATATTCATAGTCAGTTAATTTGTCGGAGACATACACGCCCCATTCGGGATAATCTTTTTGCAAGGCCGAAAACCATTCTGGCAGACCTGCTTCACCTGTATTAATTTCTTGTCCACCACCAATCAGGCATATGATACTCGCCCAATCATCATGTCGGTCCATAACACCAATCAAAAACTCAGGTTCAGACATATTGAAATCAAGGATTCCTTTTTTACGCTTCATAAATGAGCTTGTTTGTTTTAATGTCCAAGCTCTCTGTGCCTCATCAAAAACCGCAACGCGTTCAACAGGTGCAATCTCTGTTTCTATGTTATCATCTCGAAAATGATGAATGTTTTGAATAAAAACCTTTGTTTCAGACAGAGCGTTCTTTTTTGTTATTGCACTATTGTTTTCCTGGACTTTATCGCGTGCTAACGCTTCTTGTAGAACCTGAACTAAAGGGCCATTGCCTGAAAGAAATACAGCGTGCTCGCCTTCGTCTACATTGTGCCTCTCATTGGCAATATTTAATCCTGCAAGTGTTTTTCCAGCAC
>JAGGWF010000226.1 GCA_021157685.1 Planctomycetota bacterium
AACACTCTGTTACTGCTTACATATGCGGCCATACTCATAATTTTTCCTACGCAAAAATCAATGGCCTGTGGCAAATTGACGCTGGCCATGCACGCGGGATAGGGGATAAGGGCTCGCCCAGCACTTTCTTGAAAGTCTATGTTGGTGTCAACAATTGCTGGGTCAAGGCATACCGGTCCGACCACAGCAAAAACACTTACCTGTTAACCCATACAGTAACCTTGGATTAATAAGCGGCGTGCTTAAAATCATAGCATGTTGCCCCAAAACACAGCATCTTGATGTTTTAGGATTTCCTTCATAGTCATAGGACAGAGGTATTCACAGCTTCCATGAACCCCTGCCACCATGGCAGGGTGCAAGCGAGGCGATATGCCGATTTGGGTTTGGGTTGCTTTATTCACTTTCTTGTAGATTTCATGTATCCGTATTTTATGTAAAGAGTTAGGGGCTTTCACTGGATGTGTGGCAGTCCCTTGGCACAGCATTTGCGATAAATGGTGTTTGTTCGTTATAGTCATTAAAGTTTAGAAACCCATTGATAACAGGAGAGTAGCAAAAATGAAGATCAGACCATTAGGGGACAAAGTCATCGTACAGCGGCTGGAAGCGGATGCCATCACCGCCGGCGGGATCGTTCTGCCGGAATCGGCCAAGGAAAAACCACAGCGCGGCAAGATCGTCTCAGTCGGCGACGGCAAGCAGCTTGATGACGGCAGCCGAGCCAAAATGAGCGTTAAAAAAGGTCAGGAAGTCCTGTTCACCAGCTATGCCGGCACCGAGGTCAAGGTTGGCAACAAAGAATTGCTGATTATGGACGAGTCGGACATTATGGCAATCGTTGAGTAATTCAGGCAATAGGCAGTAGGCAATAGTAAACGATTTTTACAGGAGATTATCAATATGGCAGCAAAAAAGATTGCATTTAATACAGAAGCCCGTGCGGCGATTCGCGAGGGTGTTAAGAAGCTGACCGCGGCGGTGAAGGTGACACTCGGTCCGTGCGGCCGGAATGTCATTCTGGAAAAGTCCTTCGGCAGCCCGACCGTTACCAAAGACGGTGTCTCGGTCGCCAAGGAGATCGAACTGGAAGATTCATACGAGAATATGGGCGCCCAGATGGTTAAGGAAGTCGCTTCCAAGACCAGCAATGTCGCCGGTGATGGGACGACAACCGCGACGATTCTCGCCGAAGCCATCTTCGAAGAGGGTCTCAAGAATATCACCGCCGGAGCGAACGCCATGCAGGTCAAGCGCGGTATCGACAAGGCCGTTGCGGCGTTGGTTGATGCCTTGCAGAAAATGAGCACACCCGTCGAATCCGGCAAACAAATTCAGCAGGTAGCAACCTGTTCAGCCAATCAGGATGCCGAAATCGGCAAGACACTGGCACAGGCTATGGAAAAGGTCGGCAAAGACGGTGTGATCACGGTTGAAGAAGGCCAGACGCTGGAAACCACCGTTGAGCTACTCGAAGGGATGCAGTTTGACAAGGGGTATCTCAGCCCGCATTTCGTTAACAAGCCTGAAGATATGCAGGCCGTTCTGGAGAAGCCCTATGTCCTGATCCACGAAAAGAAGATCAGCTCGATTAAGTCGCTGGTGCCGGTTCTGGAAAAGGTGGCCAAGCAGGGTCGTCCGCTGCTGATTATCGCTGAAGACATCGAAGGCGAAGCACTGACAACACTGGTCGTTAACAAACTTCGCGGCGTGCTGCAGATTTGTGCGGTCAAGGCCCCGGGTTTTGGCGACCGCCGCAAAGCGTTGCTGCAGGATCTCGCCATATTGACCGGCGGACAGGCGCTGTTCGAGGACCTTGGCTTGCAGCTTGAAAATGTAGAGCTGAGCCAGTTGGGTTCGGCCAAACGCATCACGATTGACAAAGACAACACCACCATCGTCGAAGGCGGCGGGAAAACCGCTGACATCAAGGGTCGCATCGAGCAGGTTAAACGCGAGATCGAGGCATCCACCAGCGATTACGATATTGAGAAATTGCAGGAACGGCTCGCCAAGCTGGCCGGTGGTGTCGCACAGATCAATGTGGGCGCTGCGACCGAAGTGGAAATGAAAGAAAAGAAAGCCCGCGTCGAAGATGCACTGCACGCTTGCCGTGCGGCGGTCGAAGAGGGCATCCTGCCCGGCGGCGGCGTGGCCATGCTCAAGTGCCTGAGCGTACTGGACAAGGTTAAGGGCAAAGGCGACGAGAAGATCGGCGCCGACATCGTGCGTCGCGCGATGGTTGCTCCGATCAAACAGATCGCGACCAACGCCGGTTTGGACGGTTCGATTGTTGCCCAGAAAGTTCTGGAGTCTGACGAAGCCAACTTCGGCTATGACGCTGTCAGAAAACAGTATGGCGACATGGTTAAGTTCGGCGTCATCGTGCCGACCAAGGTCGAGCGAACCGCTCTGCAGAACGGTGCTTCGATCGCATCGCTGCTACTGACGACCGATGCGATCGTCAGCGAGATTCCCGAAAAGAAAGCAGCCCCGGCAATGCCTCCGGGCGGTATGGGCGGTATGGGAATGTAACAAACGCTTACAAAAAAGGGCCTCTCGATGAGAGGCCCTTTTTTCTTGAAATGAAGGGAGCTTGCGATGTTTAGAATGTTTGTAAACGGCAATCCGTTCCGGCAGGCCACACAGGGTCTGGCCAAGGGGTCGCTCATCACAGGCCTTTTTCTGATCGGGCTGGGAATGCTGGTCTGGGTTCTCAAGGCAATCATTGCATTGGTCTTAATGATCCTGTTCTTCATGGCGGGCTTTTCGGCTATCGCTTATTCGGTGCGTTTATTCATCCTGCAATGGAAAATGCGAAAAGACA
>JAGGWF010000153.1 GCA_021157685.1 Planctomycetota bacterium
CGCTGCCGGAGCCTGTTTTTTAATCTTTTTTACCATTTTCTTGATATCTCGAGCATTGTTTTTAACCGAAAATTGGACAATTTGCTCATCGTCTGGGTAATGTACTGCAACATTATGCTGTTTTTTTTGTGTGTCCATGCCAATGTAAGTTACACTGTTTTCCATAATGACCGGTCCTTTCAATTGTATACGGCTCTGTTGCCGCAAGGTAATAACCCGCGATGAACAGTGGTTACGCACCACCGTGTCGCATAAGCAGTATCGGCTTATGACGATCTTTACAATCACGGGCCGGTCGTTCCATATTTTCTACCCGATGATTTACAATAATGCTATCTTCGCGATTTGGCGTGAGATTAGATTGATTTGTGTTTGGCCAGCCAGTCTTGGCACCACTGTTCGGCCTGCTGTTTTGTATTTAGCTGGCCTTCCAGTTGGGCGATGTACATTTCCTGGGCGAGTTGACCCACCATCGGTCCCGGTGTGGCGCCCAGCGACATCAGCTCATGTCCATTTAAGAGCGGAACAGGGCGAATGTCTTTTTCGTCGATTTCCATTGCCCTCTTTTTTATCTGTTTCAAAGGTTGATCCGATTCGCCTTTGGTTGCCTGAATCGCCTTTTGAAACGACAGAAGATCCCAAAAGTATGGCTCATGCATCAAGAGTTTCAATTTCGAGATCGGCATATCCGCATCCAGCAGGACATCTCGTTTTTGGAGCAGAAACCGAACATGCTTTAGATGATCGTTACTGAGTCTGAGCTTTTTGCATTGGTTAAGAGCTTGTTTTGTTTCAAATCCTGCCCAGAATGCTGCTAGTGATAGCGGGAAGTCCACGGTTTTGGGAAGATGTTCCAATATCGTTTTTCCAAACGCTGCCGGGGTATCCTTAAACACATCAAAAATCGCCACGGCCAGGCTGGAATCGATTAGCAATTGCGTTCCTTTGGCCCGGTTAGGATGCGAGAGAATCTGTTCGAGTTCGGCGGCGATACGTTCGGCGCTGACACCGGTGATCTTGGGTGCGTGCTTTCCGATGGCTGCCCATGTGGCCGGTTCGATTGTGAACTCCAGCTTGACCGCGAACCGCACCGCCCGCAGTAGCCGCAGGTAGTCCTCGCCGAAGCGTTCATCGGGGTCGCCGATGGTTCGCAGGATGCGTTTTTCCAAATCACGCTGGCCGTTGACGAAATCCAGCACTTCTTTGGTGAGGGGGTCATAGAACATTCCGTTGACAGTGAAATCCCGCCGAGATGCGTCCTCGGTAGCGGAGCCAAACTCGACATGGTTGGGATGGCGGCCGTCCTGATAGCCGCCCTCGGTGCGGAAGGTGGCGACCTCGACCTGCTGGCCGTCGGTCAATACCATGACCACGCCGAACTGGGCGCCGATTTGCAGGGTCCGCCGGAACAGTTTGGTTACTTCCTCTGGTACCGCATCGGTCACAACATCATAATCCTTAGCCGGTCGCTCCAAAAGCCGGTCGCGCACGCACCCGCCCGCAAGTAGAGCCGTGTAGCCCTCCTTGTGCAAGCGACGAATGACTTTGTACGCGGCATCACGATTGGACATAGTAGTAGTAATATATCTTAAAGACCGTCTTTAATTAAGTTTAATCTTTGGGGAAATCTCCTTCATCTATTTCAATCTTGTATTTTTCACATAGCTCGATAACAACATCTCGTAAATCCGGCATATAGTAATATCGGTCACGATCTGGAGACATCCCCCATAATGTTGTGCCGCTCGCATGAATATATATAGGAAAACCAAGTTCAATATGCTCACCTTCTATGTCTATATCATACGCGATATAGGTAAAACTATCATTTGGATATCCTGATTGATTAAAACCGAAAACATCCATTGCGTTCCATAGTTTTTCAATATCTTCCTTGTTTTCAATTTCCACTTTTTGATCAGATTCATAGCTGTAAATTTCAACTCGATTTGCATTACGAAAAAATTCACTATACTTTTAATACCACCATACTTGAGGATAGAATGTGTCAATTATCAAAAATGTGAGCACGATCCCTATAAAGTTTAAAAAGAATCCTCGGAATATCTTTCTTTTCTTCATGTTCTTCAATAACTTCATGGTTTTTTTTCATGTTAATCTGTGAAATCCGGGGCAATACCTGCTCCATCACTGTCGCGGCTCTGTTTCTGGAAGAAGGCGATTTTCATGTTGCCCCATTCGCGTTGGTCTGTTTTTTCGAGGTCGCCGTAGCGGTTGTTGATGAGGGATCGTAGGTGGGTTCGGAGGGTGACCATGCCGCCTTTGTTTAGCTGGGTGTCGATTAGTTCCATCAGGTCGCCGATTTTGGTGCCGGGTGAGCAGTTGTCGCTCATTTTGTACGGCGGGTCACAGAAGACGAAGTCATAGCCGCCGTATTCGGGTGTGGGGGCGGCGCCGACCTTGAGGATGTTGGCACAGACGGTTTTGGACTCGGCGAGAAAGCCCGCCTTTTCGATGTTGCGGTCGAGTATCTTGGTAACGGCTCGGTTGCCGTCGATGAATGTGCAGAACTTCGCGCCCCGGCTGAGCGCCTCCAAACCCATCGAGCCGGTACCGCAGAACAGATCGGCCACAACAACATCTTCCAGCATGCCCTTGGTATAGAGAATGCTGAACAGCGACTCCTTGACCCGGTCGGTGATCGGGCGGGTATCGTTGCCCTTTGGCGGCAAGAGCCGCATTCCTTTATTGCTTCCGGCGATGATTCTCATTGTTTTTCTTAGCCACGAATTAACATAGATTTTCACAGATTTTTTTAGACAGGATTTGCAGGATTTTCATATACTTTATCGAGCTTCAGTGTGCCGTCTTCGAGCCATATTTTCAGTTTTTTTTGTTGATAATTTTCTAATTCGAGCTGCCACTGTTTTGAGCCGTCAGAAAAATGTAATGTAATCACTCCCGTACCATCTTTGACAGTTGACACCAATGTTCCATCCGTCGCATAATATTGCGCCTCTTTTACATTGCCTATATCATGTAAAATCTGTCCATCCCACTCCTGAGTTTCGACCATACAAAAACCGTGAGCAGCTATTTGTCCGCTTTCATAGAACATAAAGAACTGATTATATCCATCTTTTTTATAAGAAACGCCCGTTGACATGCCACTGTAATGATCTATTTCAGCAATCATATAATAGCGTTTGAATAGGGCAACATCGTACTCATCAGAAATCTTGATACCCCTATAGAATAAACGAGGACTGATTAACGGGGATGGCTTCCCTGTGTTTATGTCTACAACATGCGATGATAATTCACTTCCTCCTTTATACCACAAGGCAAAAAGGCCGCCAAAGACCAATATGACCACAACCAAAACTGTACACAAAGTTACTATTGTCTTTTTCATTTTCTATATCTCCTTTTTCCTCTGTGGCTAAACCGTCTCGAGTCCTAAGTCTTTTAGCATTTGGAGGTCTTTTTCTACGGCTCTTCCGGCGGTGGTTAGGTAGTTGCCGGTTAGAATTGCGGTACAGCCGGCTTGGAAGATCCACGCTTGCAGGTCGCGGAGGTTTAGGGCTCGGCCGCCGGCTACTTTCAAATGCGTCTTTGGCAGGATGAAGCGGTACAGGGCCACGATCTGCAGGATTTCTCGCGGGGGCAGCTTTTCCGCCTTGCCCAGTGGCGTACCGTCAATCGGATGCAGAAAGTTCATCGGGACCATGTCCACACCCAGCCGCCGCAGTTCGAGGGCCATGTCGATGCGGTCGGTTTCGGTTTCGCCGATGCCGAAGATGCCGCCGGCACAGACACCCATTCCGGCCTTGAGTCCGGCTTTGATGGTTCGTACACGGTCGGCGTATTTATGGGTGGTTACGACCTCGGGAAAATGCCGCTCGGAGGTTTCCAGATTGTGATTAAAGCGTGCAACCCCCGCGTCGGCAAGCCGCTGCATGTTCTCTTCGCTGACGACCCCAAGTGACATACACACACCCATTCCCAGTTCGCTTTTGATTCGTTCGGTCAAGGCGATCAGCCGATCCAATTCATCACCATCGACTTTTTTGCCGCTATAGACGATGCCGAAGTTGGGCACGCCCTTTTGCTTTGCCTCTTTCGCGGCGGCCATGATTTGCTCATCGCTGAGCATCTTCGGTGTCTTATCGACCGCCGTATCATAATGCAGTGATTGAGCACAGAACGCGCAATCCTGGCTGCATCCGCCCAAACGGCCCGGGACGATGGAGCACATTTTGATTGTGTTGCCGAAGTTGGCTTTGCGGATTTCGTTGGCCCAGTAGAGCAGGTCGTCCAAATTGTCTTTGGAGAGTTTGGATAATTCAGTAATCTGATCTCGCTCTAAAAGCTGATCACCCAGAACTTGTTTTGCGTTTTGCTCAATTTGTTGGTTCATAAAATCCAGTTGTTTCAAATTATTTTTAGCCACAGGATTAACACAGATTTTCACAGATTTTTTTTAGACAGGATTAACGAGATATACAGGATAAAATAAAAATCTTGTTAATCCTGTAAATCCTGTCTAAAAATTATTCCAGTATTTTCTCTACCGGTATTGCGCATTGCCGGAAATCGGCGGCTTTCATTGCCACTATCTGCCACTTCGGGCTGCGGATCTTCATTGTGTCGGCGTACTTTTGCAGCGGTATCGCCAGAAACAAGAATCGCTCGCCGGAGTAATCATATAGCGGCCAGCCGTCGGTTTCAATGTCAATATTCGCAAAGCGAAAGGCGAACACAAAAATCGCCTGCGCTGCCGATATATCCTTTTGGAATTGGTCGAGCCAATGCGACAGCGACCGGACATCCTCGAATGTAACCCAGCCGTCTAAGCCCTTTAGCCCGGCCAGTGAAGCACCCTTGAAAGTGCGGCCCTTGAGTTCGGCCAGAATGGGGGAATCTGACTCCGGGCGGATGAGAAAATCAAAATTCTTTACAGGGCCATCCTGAAATTCAAGGCATTTGGATTGATCGATCCAGATAAAGGGGAGTTTGTTCTCGGCCAGAAAGCACTCAAATGCCTGTTCATACACATTGGCTTGTCTCGTTTGCATAGAACTCTCTCAGGTTTTCCTACTAACAAAAGCCCAAAGCGGCAGCGCCGGGATGCAACACCCTGTGGTTAACATTACCGCAGAGTAACGCTATCGTGTCGTTTCCGC
>JAGGWF010000234.1 GCA_021157685.1 Planctomycetota bacterium
GGGATCAAAGCATCGTCTGTCGTTTTTAATGGTGCCGAAATAATCCATGTCCGGCGTGATGAGGACATTATCGCGGCGGACCGTTTTGTGGAAACGGCGCGTGATTACTTACGGGAGCAGCTTTCAGACGAGCAAATTAAAACCTTAAAACTGATTCGCCCCGTCAAAGATTATCCCCTTGACGATGAGAGTGAATCGGTCACATTAACGGCCCTGATGTCAAGCCGCCGGAGCAATCGTATGAAGCATGTTACGGTGCGGGTCATTCGGGACGGCATTGAACTGGGTCGTCGGGAACTTGTTTTTTCTGTTCAATATCCTTGCCATCGACTGGTTGCGAAGCAGTCATTACCCGTCGGGACACAGATTACGCCGGATAATACGATTGTTGAAAAATATATGTCCAATACGTCGGCAGAGGTCCCCGTTTCGGTGGCCTATGGAATGATAGCAAAACGCGATATTGCTGGCGGGACAACAATTACAGAGACAATGACGAAATACAAGGAAGTTCCTGTTTTGATCAGAAAACGACAAAGGGTTATCCTGAAGTTAGACACAGGAGGGCTTTATGTTTCTGCAACCGGAGAGGCGACCGAAGATGGGCGAATAGGAGATATTATTCGGGTTCAGCGCGGTTCGCGTCAAACCAGAGATCTAAAAATAGTGTTAGGCGAAGTGATGCCGGATGGAACAGTCAGGCCGGTCCTTTGAAAGGGGTAAAGATGAAACGCCGCAGGCAGATTAACTATGGACTCATTATGGGTGTAATTTTTCTCATGGGGTATGGCTCCGAAGCCAGGGCCGATTCAATCTGGAGTAAACGCAGCCCGAATGCCAGAGACCAGTATGCTGATGACAAGGCCAATCAGATTGGCGATATACTGACCATTGTTATTTCCGAATCACATAAGACCGATACCAAGACCAAACGCAGTTTAGAGCGGGATAGTGAGCGGGAGATATCGTTCGACAGCAAAGATATTTCGGTTGGTAGTTTTCATCCCATTCCGGATGTATCCGTCAAGACCGGAGCAAATAAAAAACTCGACGGAAAAAGCGACTACAAAGATGAACGAACGATTGAGGATCGGATTTCCGTAATCGTGCAGGATATTCACCCCAACGGCAATCTTGTGGTTATTGGCAGTCGTACACGGGATGTCAACGGCGACAAACAGGTGATTCAGGTCAGCGGGATCGTTCGTCCCAGTGACATTTCGTATGGAAACAGCATTCGCAGTGAGCAGGTCGCGAATTTTCAACTTGTAACGATTAGCGACGGCGTTAGTGCGGACTATAACAACCCGGGATGGCTGGGTAAGATTTTAGATTTCGTCTGGCCTTTCTAAGTAACAGAAACCAACTGATACGATGGTGTGAGCAAAATCGATGAAAAAACTATTACTCCTATTATGTTTGATCCTGATATTTCAGGCGAATGGCTCTGCGGCGAAAATCGGGGACATTAGCGATGTTCAGGGAATTCGCAGCAACCCGCTGATGGGAACTGGGTTGGTGGTCGGATTAAACGGCACTGGCGACAATTCTCTGCCGAGTGCGCAAATGCTGACCAGCCTGTTAAGGCGCGAGGCGGATACAACATTTTTGTCGCCGATGTTGCAGTCGGCGAATATTGCCATTGTGATGGTAACAGCGGAACTGGGGGCTTGGGATCGTGAAGGGTCATTGATCGACATCAATATCTCTACACTTCAGGACGCGGCCAGCTTACAGGGTGGGATGCTTTTGGCGACCGAGTTGAAGGGGATGGACGGAGAGGTATATGCGGTGGCGCGTGTCGCGGCGATTTCAACCACCTCGTGGACTGTTGAGGGAAATACCGGTTCAAAGATAGCCAAGAATCATCCGACGGTGGGTCGGATTCCCGACGGGGCGCATGTGGAACGATCGGAACTGTCCCGATTCTTTGATGTGGTTGGCCGGCATCGATATTTGACGCTTACCCTGCGGCATGACGATTTTACGACGGCCGAGCGAATCCGGCAGGCCATTGATACGAAATACGCTGATGCGGGCTATGCTCAGGATCCGGGTTCCGTTCGGGTACAAATTCCGGCAGATGTTTCTGCGGGAAATGTACTGGGCTTTGTGGATTCGATTATGCAGCTTGAGGTGGAGCCGCATGTACCGGCGATTGTTGTCATCAATGAACGCACCGGAACAATAGTCGTTGGCGGCAATGTAACCATCACAGAGACGGCGGTGGCTCAGGGCGCACTGGTGGTCAAGATCAAAGAAGAACAACTGGTTTCACAGCCCATTGCGCCCTTTAGCCGGGGTGCGACAACAGCTGTTGTGCCGGATTCGACCGTTATGGTGTCGGAAGGCGAGGGCCGTCTGATTACGGTTCCAACGACGGTAACGGTGGAGGAGTTAGCGAACGCACTGAATGCGATTGGCGCTACGCCTAATGATTTGATTGCGATCTTTGACGCTCTCAACAAGGCCGGTGCTTTGCAAGCCAAATTGGAGATGATGTAGTAAGAGATGTTATTGAATGATAGAAGTGTATAATGAAAATTGATCCGTTATTAACCAGCCCTACCTTTATAAACGGTCTTGAGCCGATGGGCAGTCCTCATTCTGTGGCGAAAGGCAATGGTGCCGTGGCCGTTGCTGAGCAACTCAAGACGGTTGCTAAGGGGTTTGAATCCATCTTTATTAATCAGATTCTTAAACAGATGCAGGAAACGATCAAGAATTCATCATTTGATCCGGACGACAGCTCGAATGAGCAGGTTCATAGTTTGTATTGTACATTTTTGGCCGATTCGGTATCACAAAACGGTGGTTTTGGATTGTGGGAAAAAATCTATGAGCAAATGGCCGACGCGGCAGGATTGAATTCCGGCCAACAGACAGTGACGAATCAGTTGGATCAGAAGGTGTAGTCAGTTATCGGCGAATGATTAAAGGAATGGAATGGTTGCATCAAAAACACAGGTTCCGGATGAATTGATCGTTTTTCTGGATGATCAGATAGCAGGCATTAAGCAAACGCTGCATCGACTGGACCGGCTCCGCGCAGCCGTTGTTCGGCGAGACGAAGGATCACTGGAAGAATTGATGGAAGAGGTCCGAGATGAGGGCCAACGAAAAAAACAGACCGATCTGCGGATGCGGCAATTGCAAATAAATCTTTCTTCTGTCCTAAGATGCTCTCCGGACGATGTGAATATGACGCGGCTGTGTGAGCAACTGACCGGTCAGGACCGCCGGATCATTCAGGAGAAACAGGCAACTTTGCAGCGATTGACCCGTGAACTGGGGAACGAACGCCAGGGCACGGAATTGCTGCTTCGAGAATGCGCTAGATTTACGCGCTTACTATTGAGCAGTATGGTTGGCACAAAGAATCAGACACGGACCTATACCGCTCAGGGCCAAGAGCAATGGAGCGTTCATTGCGGCCTAATGAATATCAAGATGTGAAATCAGGAGAGGTCATTTATGGCCGGATACGAAATTGGGATCAGTGGTTTACATGTGGCACAAAAAGCGCTGGATATTATCGGTAATAATATCGCCAATGCCGCGACAGAGGGCTATCACCGTCAGGAGATCGATCTTCGACCGGCGGATGAAGTTTATACCAATGGTCAGATGGTGGGGCA